>NZ_JBMIRP010000030.1:0-96067 GCF_049202975.1 Ureibacillus sp. MALMAid1270
TTACAAGACTATATGCCTTGGTCAAAATCGATTCAAGTAGCTTGTGCAAAATAATAGCCTTCAATCCAAAAAAACATTGGATTGAAGGCTATTCGTCGTGCGTACCAGAAGACGTGCGATATTTTTTATTTCGGGCTTACATGAAAACTGTCTAGTAAAACCAATTTACTAGACAAAATACAAGGTGTAAGCCGAAAAGTATCTAGTAAAAACGATTTACTGGACAAAATTCAGTGGGTAAGCTGAAAAGTGTCTAGTAAAACCAATTTACTGGACAAAAATCAGTAAATATATCAAAAAGTGTCCCGTAACCAAAGTTACGAGACACCATTATTATTTAGCAATACATTAAACTACATACTTTTCAGCTTCGATTAATTTTACTGATGCTTCACGTTTTTTCAAGATTAAATTATAAGGGTTGAATCTTGTTAATTTGCGTAAAGCAGACAACATCATGCGGCCCATGTCGCCATCAGCTGAAGCAAGAATTGTTTCTTTTGCTTCTTTTTCGATTTCAGCAAACGCTTCTTGGCAGAAGATTTCAGTGTAAAGAATTTTTTGTTTTGATTTCTCTAAACCGTCACGATCGATAGCTTTAGCAGTACGAAGAACTACAGACTCCATTGCGTAAATTTGGTTTGCGATGTTGGCAATATTCACAAGAATTTCTTGTTCTTGTTCTAGTTTTGCACCAAAGCGTTGTGCTGCAATACCAGCTGCTAAGATACCGATTTTCTTCGCGTTTTTCACAAGATATTTTTCTTGTGATAATGCTTCTTCACCGATTTCTTCAGGCATCATCATTAATAACTCTTCTTGTAAATCTTGAGCTACTTTAAGAAGTGGTAATTCACCTTTTAGCGCTTTTTTCATAAATGTACCTGGAACGATTAAACGGTTAATTTCGTTTGTTCCTTCAAAGATACGGTTAATACGAGAATCACGATAAATACGCTCTACTTCGTATTCAGACATGAATCCATATCCACCATGTAATTGAACTGCTTCATCAGCAATATAATCCAATGTTTCGGAACCGAATACTTTTGCAATAGAACACTCGATTGCATATTCAGCAACTGCTTGCGCGATTGCTTTTGGATCTTTTTGCCCTTCTGTACCAAGACTACTCATAACTTCATCATAATAACCAACTGTTCGATAGTTTAAAGATTCAGAAGCATATAGAGTTGCAGCCATTGTAGCTAATTTTTCTTTTGTTAAATTGAAGCTTGATAGTTTTGTTTTGAATTGTTGGCGTTGGTTTGTATATTGAATTGCAAGTTCTAAAGCACGTTTTGAACCTCCAACTGTTCCAACTCCTAATTTATAACGACCAATATTTAAAATATTGAACGCAATTACGTGTCCTCTACCTACTTCACCAAGTAGATTTTCTACAGGTACATGAACATCTTGTAAAATTAATGTACGAGTGGATGAAGATTTAATCCCCATTTTCTTTTCTTCTGCACCTACAGAAACGCCGGGATAGTCACGCTCTACGATGAACGCAGTGAAATGTTCACCATCAATTTTTGCATAGACAACAAATACATTGGCAAAACCAGCATTTGTAATCCATTGTTTTTCACCATTTAACACATAGTGAGTTCCAGCTTCATTTAATTTTGCTACTGTTTTAGCTCCAAGTGCGTCAGACCCTGAACCTGGCTCTGTTAATGCATATGCTGCAATCATTTCACCACTTGCTAATTTAGGTAAATATTTTTTCTTTTGATCTTCATTACCGAATAATACGATTGGAAGAGACCCAATCCCTACGTGAGCTCCGTGAGTTAAAGAGAAACCACCTGCTAGGGACATTTTTTCACCGATTAATGCAGATGAAATTTTATCTAAACCAAGACCATCATATTCTTCAGGAACATCTGCTGCTAGTAGGCCTAGTTCTCCTGCTTTGTTCATCAATTCTAATGAATGTTCAAATTCATGATTTTCCAGCTTTTCAACTAGTGGTAGCACTTCATTAGCAACAAAATCTTCTGTCGTTTTTGCGATCATTATTTGCTCATCTGTAAAATCCTCTGGTGTTACTACACGACTTACATCAACATCTTCTATTAAAAAACTTCCACCTTTAATAATGTTAGTTGTTTGAACCATAACAAATTTCCTCCCCTTATTTTGTGTGCCAGGAATAACCCTGGCACAGTTTGCGATTTACTTGGTCTTTTACAGAACCTATATAGAAAAGCTAGGAGACTGCTCGGAGGCAACGGTGAGCAGTGCACCATAAGCTGATCTAACCCCTTAAAATCAAATTTACCTTGGCGAATTTCGCCGCATAAATTGTATCTAGCTAGCTCGATCCCCCTATTGAATGAAGTTACAGTACTTCAAATACCCCAGCAGCTCCCATACCGCCGCCGATACACATTGTTACGACACCATATTTCTTCCCTTGTCGTTTTAACTCATTGATAAGTTTTAATGTAAGAATAGCTCCAGTTGCTCCAAGAGGATGCCCTAGTGCAATCGCTCCACCATTCACATTTACTTTATCCATATCAATTTCAAGTGATCTAATTACTTGAACAGATTGAGAAGCGAAGGCTTCATTTAACTCCCATAAGTCTATGTCATCTTTTGAAAGTCCTGCAATTTTTAAAGCTTTTGGAACAGCTTCAATTGGCCCAATCCCCATCACTTCTGGTGGAACTCCACCTACAGCAAATCCTAAAAACTTTGCCATAGGAGTTAGGCCTTGTGCTTCTGCTTCTTCACGATCCATCACCAGTACTGCTGCAGCACCATCTGATGTTTGAGAAGAATTTCCTGCAGTAACAGAACCTTTTACATGGAATGCAGGTCTTAATTTTGCTAAGCCCTCCATTGAAGTATCTGGTCTCACGCCTTCATCTGTATCAAAGATGAATGTTTTCTTTTGCAGTTTATTGTTGGAATCAACATAATGCTGCACTACTTCAACTGGAACGATTTCATCCTTGAATTTACCTTCTTGAATTGCTTTTAGTGCTAATTCATGAGAACGAACGGCAAAGGCATCTTGATCTTCACGGCTAACGTTATAACGATTTGCCACTTCCTCTGCTGTATGGCCCATGCTCATATAATACTGAGGTGCTTCTTCGGCTAATTTAGGATTTAGACGAATTGTGTTACCCGCCATTGGAATCATGCTCATGGATTCAACACCACCAGCAATAATTGCTTTTGAGTGTCCTAACATAATTCGTTCTGCTGCATACGCGATTGATTGAAGACCAGATGAACAAAAACGATTTACTGTAATTGCCGGTGTCGTGTCTGGTAAGCCAGCTAAAGCACCAATATTACGAGCAACATTCATTCCTTGCTCTGCTTCTGGCATTGCACAACCTATAATTAAATCGTCAATTGGGCCTTCATAACCCGCTCTATTTAACGTCTCTTTCACTACAAGTGCACCAAAATCATCTGGACGCATTGCTGCAAGAGAACCCTTTTTCGCTTTCCCGATCGGTGTTCGCGCACCTGCTACTATTACGGCTTCGCGCATAGGTTTGTATCCCCCTTTACCTAACTTTGTTCAGAATAATGAATCGTTTATTTCCCATTACATCATTTTAGTTACGAAGTGGCTTACCCTTCACAAGCATATGTTGCATTCTTGCTTGCGATTTTGGATCGGCAACAAGTTGTAAAAATGCTTCACGTTCTAAATTCAATAGATAGTCTTCTGTAACTTCTGTTCCATATGGTACAAGTCCACCAGCAATTACATAAGCTAGTTTTTTAGCAATTTTTAGGTCATGGTCACTAATATAACCAGATTGGTACATACCTTGAGCACCAAGAAGTAACGTTGCGTAACCAGGTGCACCCACTACTTTTACTTTCTTTGGAACAGGAGGAACATAGCCAGCTTCATAGATTGCTAAAGCCGCTTGTTTCGCATCGTAAATTAAGTGATCTGGGTTAACCGAGATTCCATCTGCAAAGCTTAAGAAGTTGTTTTCTCTTGCTTCTTCCCCAGATGTAGAGACTTTCGCCATCGCAATCGTTTCAAATACTTTTGTTGCAATTGCTTGGTAGTCAATTTCCACTCCATTTGGTAACCCTTTAAGGAATTTTTCATAAAGTGCGATATTTCCGCCACCACCAGGGATTAAACCTACACCAACTTCAACAAGTCCCATATATGTTTCAGCTGAAGCTTGAATGTGAGTTGCTGGTAAGCACACTTCTGAACCACCACCAAGAGTCATTCCGAACGGTGCTGCTACTACTGGTTTTTTACTATATTTGATACGACGCATTGCTTTTTGGAAGGAACGAATGACAAAGTCTAGTTCAAAGATGTTATCATCCTGTGCTTCCATTAAAATCATGCCAAGGTTTGCACCAACGCAGAAGTTTTTCCCTTGGTTCCCGATAACAAGCCCTTTGTAGTTCGCTTCCACTTCATCAATTGCAAAGTTAATCATTTGAACAATATCAAGGCCGATTGCGTTTGATTTTGAATGGAATTCAAGTAAAGCAATTCCGTCACCTAAATCTATTAAACTAGCACCAGAATTTGATTTAATAACCCCGTGTTTTTTCTTGTATCGTTTTAAGTCGATTACTTTCTCATTTACCGGAATTTTTTCATATTCTGTTCCATTGTAGAATGCTAAATCGCCATCGATTTCTGTGTAGAATGATTCGAATCCATTTGAAAGCATTTCTTTTACAAATGAAGGTACTGTACGCCCTTCTTGCTCCATTCTTTCAACGGATTGTTTTACACCAATTGCATCCCACATTTCAAATGGCCCTTGTGACCAGCCGAAGCCCCATTTTAATGCGTTGTCGATCTCAACGATATTATCTGCAATCTCACCAGTTAGTTCTGCAGAATAAATTAATGTTGGAGCGAAAATATTCCATAGTAATTCACCTGTACGGTCTTTTGCATATACAAGTGTTTTTACTTTGTTTGCTAAACCTTTTGCTTGCTTCGCCATTTCGATTGAAGGCGTTTGCAGTTTTTTCACTGGCCCATATTCAAGTGTATTAATATCAATTTCAAGGATTTCTTTACCTTGTTTTACAAAGAAACCTTGCCCGGATTTCGCACCTAGCCATCCGTTTTCTACCATTTTTTTCATCACTTCAGGAACGTCGAATACTTGTTGTTCTTCACCTGTAGTTTTATCGTAAACCGTTTTTGCTACATGTAAGAATGTATCTAATCCAACAACGTCTAACGTTCTGAAAGTCGCTGATTTTGGACGACCGATTAGTGGACCAGTTACAGAATCAACTTCCCCAACAGTGTACCCACGTTCGATCATTTCTCGTAAAGTGATTAATAAACCATATGTCCCTATGCGGTTGGCAACGAAATTCGGTGTATCTTTTCCGATAACAACACCTTTTCCTAATACATCTTCCGCAAAAGTTTTCATAAACTGAACTACAGCAGTATCTGTGTATTCAGTTGGGATAATTTCTAATAGCTTTAAATATCTTGGTGGATTAAAGAAATGTGTTCCTAAGAAATGCTTTTTAAAATCTTCTGAACGACCTTCAGCCATTGCATTAACACTAATACCTGAAGTATTTGAACTAATGATGGTACCTTCTTTACGTACTGCATCAACTCGTTCAAATAAATTCTTCTTCACTTCTAAGTTTTCAACAACAACTTCAATAATCCAATCAACATCTTTTAACTTTTCTAAATCGTCTTCAAAATTTCCAACTGTTAAAAGATCTAAGCTTTTTTTCGATGTTAATGGAGCTGGTTTTTGTTTTTGTAGCTTTTGCAATGCTGATAATGCAAAGCGATTTCGGAAAGCTGGGCTATCAGTTGATAATCCTTTTGCTTCCTCTTCTTTTGTTAATTCTTTTGGAACGATATCTAGTATTAATGTAGGTATCCCGATATTTGCTAAATGTGCTGCAATACCAGAACCCATTACCCCTGAGCCAAGAACGGCTGCTTTCTGAATTTTGTAAGTCACGAGTACATCCCCTTTCGTCACCCTTTGAATGAATACTCATTCATTTTTTGTGTAAAAAATAAAAGCTGTTAATCAAATACACTTTAGCGCATTTGCAGCCCAGATTTTATCGATCTTGCTCGATAAATTCTTTTAAAAATCTGTGGCATCCGCCTGAAGCTTTTAACTTCATTCATTAAAGTTTAAAACCTTAAATAAACAATACACTTTTTGCCGTTACTTCTAATTTAACCATTGAATTTTGAAAATGAAGTTAAAAACAACTTATTTCTCTTCTTAGTGTAGAATATTTTGTTAAATTTATCAATCCCTTTCTTTTGAATTTTCGAAAAATTAGAAGAGATTAAGATATTTATTGATTGGTTGAATATATTCCACTCTAAGCAAATTACTTTTCGCCCATATATAAAATGTGTACACTACTCTTAAGGAGCGTGAAGAAAATGAAAGAAATTACTTCAGTTGAACAATTTAATGAAATTATTGCTTCAGAACAACCTGTAATTGTTAAATTTTATGCTGGTTGGTGTCCAGATTGTACACGTCTGAACATGTTTATTGACCCAATTATCGAAGAATATTCTCAATATACATGGTACGAAATCAATCGCGACGAATTCCCTGAACTAGCTGAAAAATATCAAGTTATGGGGATCCCAAGTTTATTAATTTACAAAAACGGAGAAAAATTAGCTCATTTACACAGTGCCAATGCAAAATCTCCAGAAGATGTAATTGGATTTTTACAAGCTCAATAAAATTGACGATAAGCTATCTTCAAATTCTTTTCGAAGGATTATGGAGATGGCTTTTTTGATTGGAGTTTTCTCGACTTGTAGGGAATAAACTCCGCGCCTTCTTTTATTGAATTATTCATTATTAGATACAAATGTAAGTGTCAATCGATTACAATAAAAGTAATTATAGGAAAGGGGTTTTTATCATATGCCATACGTAAACATTAAAATTACCAATGAAAATGTAACACCAGAAAAGAAAGCACAGCTTATTGCAGGTGCTACACAATTATTAGTTGATGTATTAGGAAAAAATCCTGCCACAACTGTTGTCGTAATTGATGAAGTAGATACAGATAACTGGGGTATCGGTGGAGAAACTGTAACGGAAAGAAGAAAAGCAGGGAAATAGGATTTTTGAATTGTTCGGTTATACAAGGTGATGGGAGATTCTATGTTACCTTGCGTTATGGTTTTGATGTGGATGGTAACATAGAGCGATTCTATGTTACCATTCTTTCTTTATTTGGGGTGGGTTGGGCACATAGAGGGGCTCTATGTTACCTTTCAGCTTCATTTTTGCTTCGTTCGGTCACTGAGAAGCCAGTCATATCGCTTTTAGACAATACTTCCTTTATCCAATAAACCTTTCAATTCCTCTAACTTCCTAATCTCGTAAGTTGGCTGCACGTCAATATTGTTCTTTTTGCCAAATGGGTTAAACCAACAAGTATCTATCCCAGCCACTTCTCCACCTTTAATATCAGAAGTTAATGAATCACCAATGATTAATGTTTTTTCGAAGTCCACATTCCCTAATGATTGAAACACGTAGTCAAAGAACTCTTTCTTCGGTTTTTGGTAACCGATGACTTCTGATACAAATACCTTGCGAAAGTATGGTTCAAGGCCCGATTCTTTTAATCGCTTTTCCTGTGTAGTGAAGACACCGTTTGTTACAACATAAAGTTCATATTTAGAAGCAAGATCCTAAAATCAATTCCATTCTCCATCAATTAATTGATGACCTTCGTCTAAGTAACTTCGATATTTTCTTTCGTACTCTGGACCATCTACCACTTTCCCATAATGCTCGAAAAAGATAGCAAATCTTGTGTTGACTAATTCTTCGCGTCCAATTTTCCCTTCTTCATGAGCTTGCCATAAACCAGTATTGAACATTTTATAAGTTTCTTTCATATCTTCTGTTAAAGGTAATTCCAATTCGGAAAATAGTTTTTCTAATGCTTGATTTTCAGCTTCATTAAAATCAAGTAGTGTATCATCTAAGTCAAATAGTAGTGTTTGATATTGTTTCATTGTAGCTTCCTCCGAGAACAAAATTTAAGAGACTCCAGCAAATACCGCAGAATGTCTCATTATGATATAATCATTCTTCTAAGTCATTTTATCTTTTACTATGTAAAAAGGTGATGAATCATGAAACTTCAACTGAACGTCGAAGGGTTTTCCCAGTATGACGATTCCATACAATTAAAATACAGATCTTCCGCATGCGGACCAACGACAATTTATGTTATTTTGCGCTATCTATTAAAAGATCCCTCATTATTAAAGGAAGTTAACGATTTTTACGGAATACTTGGCGGAACGAAAATCGGTCTATTTAAATGGCGCTTAATTTATAAACTTCGCCGATTCTTAGGAACTGGTTGGAATGTTGCAGAATGTACCCTTCACGATGCTTTAATTGAAATAAAAGAAGGTCGACCAGTTGCAATGAAATTTGATCAATATTTTTCATTTAAATGGAAGACAAAGCCAAACTTTAAATATCACTGGGTTCCGTTAATCGGTTATGAAATAAAGAATGATGAACTGTTCTTAATTTTACATGATAACGGTGGGAGAAATCGAGAAAGTCAAATTCGCAAAGTACGTTATTTGGATAATTATCAAGTATTGTCATTTGTGAAAATTGAACCGAACTCAAAATAGGTTTGTGGGCAGTGTCTACGAGACATTTCAGAACTATTTTCCGGATGAAATGTCTCATTGGTGCCGGTTACGGGACATTTCCCTTCTATTTTCCGGTTGAAATGTCCCATTGGTGCCGGTTATGAGACATTTCCCATCTATTTTCCGGCTGAAATGTCTCATTGTAGCTGTTTATGAGACATTTCTCTCCCAATTTCCGGATAAAATGTCTCATTGGAGCCGTTTATGAGACATTTCTCCTCTATTTTCCGGTTGAAAGGTCTCATTGAAGCGGGATATGAGACATTTCTTACCCATTTTTCCAATGAAATGTCCCATTGCAGCGGGTTATGAGACATTTCTCTCCCAATTTCCGGATAAAATGTCTCATTGGAGCCGTTTATGAGACATTTCTCCTCTATTTTCCGGTTAAAATGTCTCATTGGAACCTTCTATGAGACATTTCTCTCCCAATATCCAGATGAAATGTCCCATAGATTACGTCTACTCCACTAATAACTAATTTTTCATAAATAAAAAAAGGTGTTTGTCTGAAGCTGAAATTTCACGACAAACACCCCTTTTCATTTTAAGCTATTGAATACAAAGATTTCGCATGCTTCACGATCAGTCGGAAACCTCTATTTTCTAATTCATCAAAGCGTTCAGTTGAATAGTCATCTAATGCAAGCTCATCTAGTTCTGCGTCAATTTCCATGTTTCGTTCAATTGTCGCTAGCTGATGTGAAAGCTTAAGCATATCCAAATTATCCGCAATTTTTGTACGTTGAGCAGGCTTTAATTTATCTAGATTTTCAATGACACGGTCGATTGAACCATAGTTTTGGATAAGTTGTAGTGCTGTTTTTGGTCCAATCCCCTTCACTCCAGGATACCCGTCACTTGTGTCACCCATAAAGGCTTTCACGTACGCAAATTGGTGAGGTTCAATTTGGTATTCCTCTTTAAAACGTTCTTCAGTATATACGTCATACTCTGTATATCCTTTTTTCGTAAATGCAATTCTAGTTGAAGGGTTTAACAATTGAAGTAAATCTTTATCACCACTAATAACGGTGATATTCACTTCATCTTTCCATTTTTCAATCATAGAGCCAATTGCATCATCTGCTTCCATTCCCTCTTTACCGAAGTTTTTCCAACCAATAAGCTCAGAGATTTCTTTTGCCATATCAAATTGCGGAAGCATTTCTTCTGGCGGAGCAGGACGGTTAGCTTTATATCCATCAAACAATTCATTACGGAATGTGTGGGCACCCATATCCCAACAAACAGCAAGATGTGTTGGTTTCATAAGATTTTGTGCAGTCAGTACATGTCTTGCAAAACCTTGTACACCATTCGTTGGTGTGCCATCAGCTAATCGAATATATTGTCCCATTGCACTTGAGGCAAAAAAGGATCGGAATAATAAGGCCATACCATCCACGACTAATAGATGTGGTTTGTTTGTCATCATAAAACCCTCTCTTAACATGTAGTTCTATCATTATAACAAATTATGAACGATAAAGTTGGAAAGTTGAGCTGGTAATATATTGACACTCAAGTAGTATATTCTTAAAATCCATCCTATCTTGTCCCCATTAATTCATTTTTAGAAGGAAATAGAATTCACTGCAAATATGCTCAAAACCCCACTTTCTCCAGAAACTCTGGAAACAAGCGGGGGCTTAAATTGTTCGTACTATTCTCTCCATTGATTCACTTTTGCTATCATTTTTGATACGAATGATTTTGCAATATATCCCGAAAATACAGTTACTTCACTTCCACCAAATAGTTGACTTCCGCGTAAATGAACTTCACGATCGATACCACCAAAATCATAAACACTATATCCAAGCTTTCGGAACATATTCATGTTTTCCCAACATAGCAACAAATTCGCTTTATAAGAATTGTCTTTTTCAAAGATTGCGCTTGAAACATATAAAAGTAGTGCGTTTTCACCATCCACTACATAAATTCGATAGCTCAATACTTCATTGTCAGCATTTTCAATTTTCGTAAGAATTAGTGCTCCTTGATCACGTAGAAGTAACAGCGATTGAAATTTAGAACGATTTAGCTTGTCCATACCTATATGAATATTCTCATTATAAAAACGTTGAAACTCTCTTAATTGGTCAAAGGAGAGATCAGAATGTGAAGAGAGTTTAAATGCATTGTTGTTATTTTGAAATAACATTTCTTTTGTCTCAGTGGAGAGGTTATTTATTAACATTTCTTCATTTTGTTGCAGATTTATATGAATCGTCTGTTTACTTTGCAATTGACGACTTGGTCTTAAACGATGTGTGTAGCAAGATAATTTAGCTTTATATCTACTTTTCCCTCCTTTATTTTCAAAATAAATATCATTTGTTGGTATTGTAAGAAAGTTTCTATTAATCTGCAGCATGTGTATTATCCCTCCATTATTAATATATTGTGATCCATTTTTCCCCTAAACCATAGCACTCGAAATCTATTTTCCATTTCCCAGGTAATACTAATAAGCACATTTTCAAACATAAAAATGTAGCCTACAAAAATATTCCTACCAACTGTATATATTATTTACTAGTACTATATTGAAAGTATTTTATTGTTCTCTCTAAAGAATATATTCACAATTTTTCTATTTAGAACAAATTTGATAGTTTCTAGTTCCAATTCATTAATAATTAAAAGAATATCTTTATGTAATTTATGAAATAAATTGAATAGCTTGAAAGTTTATGCATATTTTGTAAATTTTCAAGGTAGAAACATAGTATAATGAGTTTAGAAATAAGACTTTGGAGGGATTTAACGATGGGATTATTAAAAGCTGGGATCGGCGCATTATCAGGTGTTCTCGCTGACCAATGGAGAGATTATTTCTATTGCGACTCAATGCCTGCTGATGTACTAATTACAAAAGGTCAAAAACGAACTGGAAAACGTAGCTCCAATAAAAAAGGTAGTGACAATATTATTTCGAACGGTTCCATCATCGCGGTTAATGAAGGTCAATGTATGATTATCGTTGAGCAGGGGAAAATTGTTGAGTTTTGTTCAGAGTCAGGTGAATTCGTTTACGACACTTCAACAGAACCAAGTATTTTCTACGGGGATTTAGGTGAATCCGTTAAAAGAAGTTTTGAGTCACTAGGCCAACGTTTCACATTTGGTGGAGAGCCAGGTAAAGATCAACGCGTTTATTTCTTCAATAAGAAAGAAATCCCTGGCAATAAATACGGTACGCCAACACCTATTCCCTTCCGAGTAATAGACCGCAATATTGGTTTAGATATCGATATATCCATTCGCTGCCATGGCGAATATTCGTATAAAATTATCGATCCTATTCTTTTCTACACAAATGTTTCTGGAAATGTAGAAGATGACTTTAAACGTATTACAATTGAAGGTCAGCTGCGTTCTGAATTATTAACTGCCCTACAGCCAGCTTTTGCTAAAATTTCTGCAAGTGGAATCCGTTATAGTGAATTACCAGGTCATACATTAGAACTATCTAAACTTCTCAATGAAGTCCTTTCTGAAAAATGGGGCCAAATTAGAGGAATTGAAATTGTATCATTCGGTATCAATTCAGTAAAAGCCTCAGAAGAAGATGAAGATATGATTAAGCAGCTTCAAAGAAGTGCCGTATTCCGTAATCCAAATATGGCAGGAGCAACGTTAGTCGATGCGCAAAGTGAAGCAATGCGAAATGCAGCAAAAAATGAAGGCGGTGCTTTATTTGGTTTTGCTGGGCTAAATATGGCCCAACAAGCGGGTGGCTTCAATGCTAATAGCTTATTTGCAATGGGTGCGCAACAAGAGCAACAAAAACAACAACTTCAACAACAGCAACAACAAGTAGCTCAACCAACTCAAAGTGCACCAACTGCAAATACATGGAAATGTTCTTGTGGGAAAGAGAACACTGGAAATTTCTGTTCTGAATGCGGTTCGAAAAAAACTGTAGATGACACTTGGACTTGTCAATGTGGTACTGTTAATAAAGGAAAATTCTGCATGGATTGTGGAACTCCTAAACCATCCAATAAACAAATCGTCTGTGACAAATGTGGCTGGAAACCACAAGACCCAACACTTACTCCAAAGTTCTGTCCGGAATGTGGCGATGTCATTAACGAACTTGACCAAAAATAAGGGGGGCGTTTTTGCATGTCTTATGAAAGACAAGAAGAATATTTAAAAGAAGTCGATGAGCACGATGCAAAATGTCCTTCCTGTGGCGCTTCCATTCAGTTCAATCCAGCTTCAGGGAAATTATCTTGTCCATACTGTGGACATGAAGAGGAAGTCGTTAAACCAGCTTCTCCTGAAGAACTATTTGCAGAGGAATTGGACTTTAATCAAGCAGAAGCACGAAAGAGTTTTGAATGGGGGAAAGATAAAAAAGTTGTAATTTGTGATGCCTGTGCGGCTGAAATGATTTACGATGTACTTGAAGTAGCAAATGTATGCCCTTATTGTGGTTCCAACCATGTAATGGAAGCAGCTGCTGAAAACTCCTTAGAACCGAACGGAATCATTCCCTTTACTGTAACAAAAGAACAAGCAAATAGTAATTTCAGACAATGGATTAAAAGAAAATGGTTTGCTCCGAACGAAGCAAAAAGATCCGCTAAAGCAGATGCTTTTTCTGGAGTCTATTTACCTTATTGGACGTTTGATTCGAAAACAAAATCGAATTATACAGCGAGATACGGGAAAAACCGTACTGTGACTGATAAGGATGGGAAAACGCGTACAGAAACAGATTGGTATTTTACAAGTAGAACTTACGAAAGATTTATCGATGACCATTTAGTACGCGCATCGAAACGATATAACGATAAAATCCTAAAACAGGTGGAACCATTTGGAACGAATCAATCGCTGACGTTTAACAAAGATTTTCTTCATGGTTATGTTGCAGAGAGATACAGTGTTGGTTTAAAAGAAGGTTGGGAACAAGCAAAGGGTGAAATTCACAATCAACTAAGACGCGAAATCGACCGACATATTCGAAATCGACACCATGCGGATAAAGTATCGAATCTTCAATTTTCTACTGTACACTCAAAAGTAAAATATAAATATATAATGCTCCCATTATGGCTCTCTTCGTTTAAATACAAAGATAAAATTTATCAGTTTATGGTGAATGGTCAAACCGGTAAGGTCGGTGGGGAGTCACCTATATCTCCTATTAAAGTTGCCTTCGCGGTATTACTTGGACTTATTGCTGCTGGTATTGTTTATTATCTTTACCAAGAAGGATATATAGGATAATCTTATCAATCAATCAAAAAAGGCACTTCTCTTTCAAAAATAGAAGTGCCTTTTATAATGTTACTTTATATGAAAATACATCTTTCTCTCTCTGTGCAGCATATACCGTTAATTCGTTCGAATCTTTTGTAAATACCACACCGTGAAGTTGGCCGTTCTCATTGATAACTCCACCATCAATGCCTACTTTCTTTCGGCAAGGGGAAACCCATACTTGATTGCCCTTATCTTCATTTAAATTTAAAGTTGGTGTATGGCCAAAGACTATCGTTTCTTTCGCCTGATGTGGTGTGCCGTGAAATTCTTCACGAATCCAATAGAAAGTCTCTTCTTTAGTTTGTTTGAAATCTTCAAATTGAACATCAATACCAGCATGAACGAACACATAGGAATTCCATTGATAGTAAAGTTTTAACTGTTGAATGAATTCAATTTCTTTAGAATATTGTTCCTTAAATTTCGTCGCTAACTCTAATACATTTACATCACTAAATATGATATTTTCTTTCATATCAGGAAAAAAACTATGTATTGTCGCTATGCCGCCGACTTTTTCTTGAAAATAAAATTCAGAAGATTTTTCTGTATACATGAGCCAATAAAGTAGTAACTGTTCATGATTTCCACTTAACGCAACTGCCCCGTGATTTTGTGTAAGATCCATTACCTTGCGTAAAACTTCTAAACTATCCGGACCACGATCAATATAATCACCTAAGAAAACTAGTAGTTCTTCTTTGGGATTCCATTTCTCCAATATGTTTTCTAATAATTGATAGTTCCCATGTATATCACCAATTGCGAAAACCTTATCCATTCGACACACATCCTAAAATAATTGATCGTAGTTATTTTTACATAACCATTACGTTAGCTTATCACTATCGTTTCTATCTCTATTATAATACAATTCAAAAAAGAATTGTAACTAAACCCCATCTATAAAGACGAAATCTTCACTAAATTTATTATTATATTTATTATTACAAAATCATTTATAGAAGTATTTCATTTATAGAAGTATTTCATTTACTCTTATTCATCAAATTTAATGATATAAAAAGTTTCATAGGCTAGCACAGTATCATCGCCTGCAGCTAATTTCTCTTCGTATACATCTGCTAAATCATTCATTTGTGTTTTATGAGCACGTAATACTGCAAGTTTTATTTATTCTATCAGTCTCCTTCCTTTCAAAACCAAACCTCTGATAGAGTTTTAATCCCACAAGTGATTTCTTCAAGGGATAAGGAGCCATATCCAAGGATAACTTTATTGGAAGTATGATCTGATCGGTCAAATTGTGAAAAAGAATCAATATGCACATTGGCTAAATTTGCTTTCTCAATAGCTTTACTTTCTGTTAATTCATTTGGTAATTGTAAAACTATATGTAATCCTGCGTCATCTCCCGTAATCTTAAATTTATCTCCCAAATTCTTTTCAATTTCTTCAATTAAATGTTTTCTTTTTTCACTATAAACCTTCCGCATTTTTGAGATATGTTTTTCAAAATGTCCATCTTTCATGAAATGCGCAAGAATGATTTGATCTAATCTTGAAACGGTTGATTTTTCGTATTGCATAAATTGTTCAAATGATTCAATTAAATGATGTGGTAGAATCATGTAACTTATTCGTAGTGAAGGAATCAGTGTTTTAGAGAAAGAACCAAAGTAAATAACTCGACCATCATAATCTAGTTGAGCTATTGGTGGGATAGGGCTACCTTTATAACGGAATTCTGCATCATAATCATCTTCAATAATGTAGCTTTGATTATTCGTTGCCCATTTTAATAATTCAGTTTTTCTTGAAATCGACATAATACTACCTGTTGGAAATTGATGAGCTGGTGTTGTATAAAGCAATTCAATTAGAACTTTCGGAACGATACAACCTTCTTCATCAATTTTTACAAATTTCGGTTCAAGCTGTAACTGTTTGAACGTATGATAAATTCTATGAAAGCCTGGATTTTCAATTCCTACATTTTTAGGATTCAAAAATTGAACTAACATTTTAAGCTGTTGTTGAGTTCCATCAAAGATAAATATTTGTCTCGGTTGACAGTCGATACCTTTTGCTTTACGAATGTAGCGCGCAATTTGATTTCTTAAAATGGCCTCCCCTTGCCACTTTGCATTTCGTACGATGCTAGGCTGAAAATATTCTTTTCCATACCTCGACCAAATATTAAAAGGAAAAAGTGTGCCATCTACTTGCCCATTTTGAAAACTTATCTTCTTATTTATATCGTTTTGAATTTCTTCTAGTGGTTCGAACTGTTCCTCAAAAGAATATGGATACTCTACTTCAGAAACAAAATAACCATTTCGCTCAATTGAATAAATATACCCCTCACTCAAAAGTTGTTCATATGCTGTTTGAACTGTTTGCACACTCACATTTAGTTGGTCTGCTAAAATGCGCTTTGGTGGTAACTTTTCATGAGCCAACAATTGTTTCGTTAATACCATTTGTTTAATTTGTTTATAAATTGAAATATATTTTATTTCTTCATTTGATAAAAAGATTTGTAGTTCCATCACTTTCTCCTTGGTATTGTTAAAAATTATCCTTTTGGTTATTTCTATCATATCAAAGTTAATGTTAAATATTTACTACAAGGAGTGATTATTTATGGAAATTTTACAAAATGAAGTGGTTAAACTTGTGCCGATAGACAGTAGTCATATAGAAGGAATATTCAAAGCTGCAGCAGACCCTCGTATTTGGGAGCATATGTCAGTGGAGTTACTAAGAATGGAAAATGTCATTAAGTATGTTGAAGATGGTATAAAAAAACGGGAAGCACAAACCGATTTTGTTTTTGTCATTATTGATCAGAGTACAGGTGAGATCGTCGGGGCTACATCCTATATGGATATTTCCTTTCAGCATAAGCGATTAGAAATCGGCTCTACTTGGTTAAACCCTTCAGTCTGGCGAACAAAGATCAATACGAACTGCAAGTACCTTCTATTAAAATATGGTTTTGAGCAGCTAGGCCTCAATCGTATACAAATCAAAACAGGTCACGAAAATATCCGTTCTCAAAAAGCAATCGAACGAATTGGCGCAGTAAAAGAAGGCATATTACGCAATCACATAATCCGAAAAGAAGGCATCATCCGACATACGGTTATGTATAGTATCATTGTTGAAGAGTGGGATGAAGTGAAGGAACGATTTGAGAAAGTTTTATTAAAGTCATAAATTCTATTAAATTTTTGCTTAATGGTAAAAGGTCAGCCTGATAACAAACCAGGTTGACCTTTTTCTGCGTTCTATTCACTTCTTCTAAAGAATAGTTTATCAAGTTGAATGACAATCAATGGAATAATCGCTAATCCATATACCGTTAATAATTGTAAATGGTTTAACACTGCTGATTCAAACAAACCTGTAATAAGTACTAAATTTAACAGTGTAAAACCGATTAAGAAAGCGATCCAAACAGTTAAGTTTGAGAAAATACCAATTTTAAAAATAGATTGTTCTGAACGGCAGTTAAATCCATGGAATAATCTCGATAAACATAGCGTTGCAAAAGCCATTGTAGTACCTACAACTGGATCACCGGTCGATAATCCGATTTGGAATGCAATGACGGTAACTACCCCAATGACAGTCCCCTCGAATGCTACTTGAGAGACAAATTTTTTATTTAACAGCGGTTCATGAATATCCCGCGGTTTTTCCTTCATGATTTTTCTATTGTGTGGCTCTAAACCAATTGCAATCGCTGGTAAACTATCTGTCAATAAATTTATAAACAATAGATGCTCAGGTGCAAATGGTACAGGCAATGCAAATATTGTTGCAAAAAGAACTACAAATATAGCTCCTGCATTTCCAGATAATAAGAACATAATTGAATTTTTAATATTAGCGTAAATGCTTCTCCCGTTGGAGATTGCTTTTACAATCGTTAAGAAATTATCATCGGTTAAGATCATTGAGGATGCATCTTTTGCTACTTCTGTTCCTGTTTTTCCCATTGCTACTCCAATATCTGATTGTTTTAAGGCTGGGGCATCATTTACCCCATCGCCCGTCATTGCTACAACATGACCTTTTTCTTGCCAAGCCTTAACAATCCGAATTTTATGTTCTGGCGATACACGAGCATACACAGAAATGTTTTCAACTTTATCTCGTAATTCTTTATCTGATAATTTTTCAATTTCTTTTCCTTCGATTGCTTCAGAAGGATCTTTTAAAATACCAATTTGTTTAGCAATAGCTGTTGCAGTAATCTTATGATCTCCTGTAATCATGACAGGTTTAATGCCAGCATCAATACAATCCGACACTGCCTGAGCAGATTCCTCGCGAGGTGGGTCCATCATTGCAACTAAACCAACAAAGGTAAAATTATTCTCGTCATGTACACTTATTTTTGGTGAAGATACATCTTTATAAGCAATGGCTAGTACTCGGAGTCCTTCATTTGAAAAACTATAGGTTGCATCTTGAATTTTATCAATATGTTGTTTTCTAATAGCTACGCTACCATTAGGTGTTTCAACTTTGCTAATGTGAGGTAAAAGTATATCTACCGCACCTTTTGTAATCATGACGTAGCGATTGCCCATTTTATTAACCGTACTCATTAATTTACGTGTTGAATCAAATGGTATTTCACCTACTCGACTATGAAGGCCGCGCACAATTTGCTCATTCAATTGATATTCCTGCCCTAAATTTACAAGGGCTAATTCGGTCGGGTCTCCTATTTGTTTACCTTCCGCAATGATTGCATCATTACATAATAGAGCCATATTAACTAATTTTCGATGAAGCAGATTGTTTAGATGCAACTGATCATGCGACAAAATTTCATTGCCTAAAAGTAACTTTTGAACCGTCATTTTATTTTGAGTGAGTGTTCCTGTTTTATCTGAACAGATAATTGAAACGCTACCTAAACTCTCAACTGCGTGTAATTTACGCATGATGGCATTTTCTTTCGCCATATTTTGTGTTCCAAAGGCTAGAACAATCGTTACAATAGAACTTAATGCTTCTGGAATTGCTGCTACAGCCAAAGATACAGCAAACATAAATGAATCAATAAGCTCACGACCGCGAATTAGGTCCAGTGCAAATATGATAATACAAAGGATAATAATCCCAATTGCTAGTCGTTTTCCAAACTGTTCAAGACTCACTTGAAGGGGTGTTTTTTTCTCTTTCGCACTATCTAGTAAACTAGCAATTTTACCAATCTCAGTGTTCATACCAATAGATGTAACGATAGCTTGTCCTCGACCATTTGTAACAAAACTACCTGAAAATACCATGTTTTTTCGATCACCAAGTGCTAATTCTTCTTCCTGAATGGAACTTACCATTTTATGAATTGCGAGTGATTCGCCCGTAAGTGAACTTTCGTTAATTTGTAGATTGTAGCTTTCAGTCACTCGACCATCTGCACTAATAAAATCCCCGGCCTCTAAAATAAGAATATCTCCAACAACAACCTCTTTTGATGGAATTTCAACGACTCGTCCTTCTCTTAATACTTTTGAGATCGGTGCTGCTAATTCTTTTAAACTATTTAATGATTTTTCCGCTTTTATATGTTGAACTGTACCTAGAATAGCATTTAAAGTAATGACGACTATAATAACGATTGAGCTATCTATGTCTCCAAGAAACATTGATATAATAGCCGCCACAATTAAGATGATGACTAAAAAGTCATTGAACTGCTCTAAGAATATTTGGGCTGCATTTTTCTTTTTTCCTTCTTTTAATTCGTTATATCCGTACTTTCTCTGCCTCATTCGAACCTCATAATCTGTTAATCCATGGTCAGTTACATCCAATTCTTTCATAACCTCTTGTACAGATTCTCGGTAATATTCTGTTGCATTCAATTGCTACCCCTCCTATTCTATTGAAAGATATTAGTTTAAGCGATGGAGCTATCTCACAAGATGATCATTCAATATAAAGAAATTTATGGTTGAAATCTGAGAAATATACTAATTAAATGATGATAATTTATAAAAAATAGATTTAATTTAATATTAAGTTCACATTTGATAGAGGGAAAAGTAAATATGGAATCGTGAGGAGGGAGAAGTTACTGTTATAGAACATTCATTTCCCCATCAAAAAAACGTTAATCTTAATAGTGGATTAACGTCCTTGATTTGTATATTAAATTTTAATTAAACCTATTAATATTAAAACGATTCCCGGTAAAAACGTTAGACTTTTCATCCAGTGAACATTTCTAAATATCCTCCCAATATTAATGCCAGCTATTACAAATAAAGTACTAGAAACAGTTATGATAATTGAAAATAAGAGGGGTGGCAAGTCAATTAGTGCAGCACCTATACCTGCACCGAAAGAATCTAATGATAGAGCAAGCCCTAAAAAAAGCGCTTCTTTCCCACTAATAACCCCAGATTGATCAAAATCAGCTTCCATCGGCCGTTTTAATATTTTTATCACAACAGATATTGATCTTAATTCAATTTCAATGATTTTGACATCTTTTTTATTTTCATTAGTAGGTTTTTCAATTTGTGATGTGAAAAATTGATAAAGAACCCATATCCCAATTCCAATAAGGATGATCCCACCAATTGTTTCCCCAGCTTCATAGGAAATAAATAATTCAATAACTGAACCAAATCCCATTGCTAATAACAATAAGATAAAGGTACATGAAGAAATAATAATTAGCGATTTCATTGGAATTCTAATTTTACGCATTCCATAAGTTAAACCGACAGTAAAACTATCGAGACTTACTGCAAATCCTAAGAGAAACAAAGCAATTAAATCACTCATTATTTACTCCTTTCAAACGAGCTACCTCCATATGTTATGAACGAGGGTTACATAATGACATTTAATTAAAACTACAAAATACAAAAAAAGCACCCTGAATCATTTCAGAGTGCTTTGATAATCTACTATGTAGGAAGCCGCTTTGCCGTAATTATTATAGAAAGTTTTAAACCACCACTCCTCGAAGTGGGTGTTCGCAAAAGATATCCAGTATATCATCACGCGTATTGGGTGATGCCCGCCATTCCATCTTCGATCTAAAACTCCCTTTTACAGCATAAAGGTTAAAACTTAATATTCGTACGTACAACGCAACTTTAATGCTATATTACGAGATTCCATTTCTATGTGCAAGTAAGTATTTTTTTTAAAAATTGTCAACAAACTATTGATGGAAATGATGGATTCAACATCCAAATCTAATTACACAGATAGATATATGGGACATTGGGGACAGTCTTTCTGTCCCATTTTTCATGTGGGACAACGGGGACAGTCCTTCTGTCCCATCTTTCTCCTTTAGAACATAAAATCCATTCATTATTCTAAAAAAGCGATTTGTGGTTATTCCGCATTCTATTTTCAAAGTTAAAAATACAAAACCCAATATTACCAACCATCACTCCTATATAGCTAGAATATTTATTATATTAGTATTTTTCGCAATATTACTTCTTTTATAGTTTTTATTGACTATTGAATTGTGAATAAATTAAGATAAATTATACTAAAATAGTTAATTCTAAATTGGGGGACAAAACAATGGAAAATACCATTGATCGACAGACTAAGAAGCACCCTCCTGGATTATATTTGTTATTTATGACAGAAATGTGGGAGCGTTTTAGTTATTACGGAATGCGAGCAATCCTTATTCTCTACCTTACAAAGTCATTAATTGAAGGTGGACTAGCAATGGATCAAGGGACCGCTCTTATGCTTTACGGTTTCTTTACAGGAGCAGTTTATTTTACACCACTTATTGGTGGATATCTTGCGGATAGATTTTTAGGACAACGACTTGCGATTACCATTGGTGGTATTACGATGGCGTTAGGGAACATTGCCTTATTCGCTAATCAAAGTTTTGCTGCAGTATACATCGGTCTAGGTCTAATCATTATTGGTAACGGTTTCTTTAAACCAAATATCTCGACTATCGTAGGTGAATTATACGGCCCTACTGACAAACGTCGAGATGCTGCATTTACGATTTTCTACATGGGGATCAACACTGGTGGATTCTTCGCACCACTTGTAATCGGTGCTATTACTGATAAATGGTTTGCAGTAAATCTTGGTAATAACTTAATCGAATATGGTTATAAATATGGATTCCTAGCATCTGCAATCGGGATGATTATTGGACAAATCTTGTTTAATACTTTAGCTAACCGATTCTTAGGTGATATTGGTAAAAAACCATTAGGTAAAGCACAAGTTTCAAGTTCAGGTATTGTTGAAAAGCAAAAATTAACGAAAAAAGAGAAAAATAGAACAAAAGTTATTTTTATTTTAGCAGCTTTTGTTGTGTTCTTCTGGGCAGGATTCGAACAAGCTGGTGGCGCATTAAGTATCTATACAGATAAATTTATTGACCGTTCCGTGTTTGGTTGGGAAGTACCAACTGCTTGGTTCCAATCTGTTAACCCATTATTCATCATTCTTTTAGCTCCACTTGTCTCTATGCTTTGGGTGAAATTATCCAATTCAAAACGTGGGGATCTTCCAGTTCCAACGAAAATGGGGATTGGTATGATTCTGTTAGGTGTCGGGTTTATCGTCTTATTATTAGCAGTTATGCAAACTGGTAGCGATGAAAACAACATTCTAACAAAAGCTAACATCATGTTTATCATATTTACTTACTTCTTCCATACAGTTGGTGAATTGTTCTTATCTCCTGTTGGATTATCCTTCGTAAGTAAATATGCTCCGATTAAATGCGCTTCATTATTAATGGCCGTTTGGATGGCAAGTTCATTCGTAGCAAATATCGTTGCAGGCCAATTAGGGGCATTCACTTCTAAATTAGGTTACTTCGAAGTATTTGCAGTAATCGGTGCTGCAGTAATCGTTCTTGGATTCGTTCTTATCTCACTATCGAAAAAACTAGTGAAGATGTTAGGCGACGACGAAAACGAAGATCAAACTACAGTAAAAACAAACTAATATTAAAAAGGGCAACCAGACTCAATCTGGTTGCCCTTTTTTGGGACATCGGGGACAGTCTTTCTGTCCCACTACACATGCACTGGGACATTGGGGACAGTCTTTCTGTCCCACCACCATTCCCATTCCCCTTCCCTATCCATCAAACAACAATAAAAGCACCCTAACATAAATCAGAGTGCTTGGAAAGTCATGCATTATTAGAAAATAAGGTAAGCTGCCTTGCCGTAATATTGATAGAAAGTTTTAAACCACCACTCCTCAAAGTGGGTGTTCGCAAAAGTTTTCCTGTATATCGTCATTCACTTTCGGGTGACGCTTGCCATTCCAACTTCGATCTAAAACTCCCTTTTACAGCTTAAAGGTTAAAACTTAATATTCGTACGTACAACGCAACTTTAATGTTATATTAAGATATTATAAATCCTCTTGCAAGTAAGTATTTTTCAAGAAAATAGTCAATCATATTTTATTGGTAATCAAGGATATCCTAACGAGATAGATTGAATATGTATTTGAACTTATCTGAAGATATAAGCTCGGATAACTTTAAAAAGACATTTTTTAGACCTTCTACTTCTAAATACAATCAAAGACCACACATGGTAAATCTAAAAGATAAAATGCATAATAAGGAAAGTAAATGAAAAAGATAAAAAACATTGTTTGTCTACTTTTAGTAACTAGCTTGCTATCAGGATGCTGGGATTTAAGAGAGAATACACGCATGTTTTATGTGCACGGTGTTGGAGTTGATTATAAGGATGGTATGTACGAGTTATATCTTCAACTCATTAGTTTTGCAAATGTAGCTAAACCTGAACAAGTGAATCAAGATGTTGTTCAAGCAGAAGTGAATTCTGAAAAGGTAAAACCTTTACCGAAGCAATTTTTGAAATTTACCATTCAATTGACGAGGAAGTCTATTGGGGTCATTTGTCTTTTTTATTGTCACTGAAAATGTCTTAAGGAAAGATAATATAAAACGCAACAGTATCTTTAAATAGTTATACAGACACTGTATCGATGGATGATATTCGAAAAACAGTTAAAAAAATTGTAAGTGAAGAAATTATGACAACTTACAAAGAAGGCTTGAAAATGAAGGCTGATATATATAGACTTTCAGAGAAGTTGTATCGTACTAACATAAAGCTATGGAAGGAAGTGCAAACTGACGGGAAAATTCCGCTCTCTGAAAAAACCATTCGAAACATACTGATTACAATCGAAAACTTCGATTCTGGTCGAAAAGAATATAAGACAACGATTGATTAATTAAAGTAGTAATGACTGGAAAATAAGAAGCTGCGCGGCTTAATTTTATTTATGGTTGCCTCCTCCACCATGCTCGATCATTAACTTCAAATATTTTTTTAGGAGAAACATATGTCTAGACTTACAAACCAAGAGTTAATCTTAATCATCTTTATGTTATTTTCCATGTTTTTTGGAGCGGGTAACCTAATCTTTCCAGCATTTTTAGGAAACTCAGCTGGTGTAGAAATGTGGATAGCACTCATTGGATTTGTCATAACTGCAGTTGGTTTACCGATTTTAGGGGTAATTGCAATCGGCAAATCTGGTAGCTTAAATACATTAGCTACCCGTGTTCATCCTTTGTTTGCTATTATTTTTCCGATATTAATCTATCTATCGATTGGACCAGGTTTAGCTATTCCAAGAGCCGGTACTGTTGCTTTTGAAATGAGTATTAAACCTTTTTTACCTGAGAATCTATCAGATCATCCAATGATGTTACTCATTTATACAATTATATTTTTTGTCATTGTTTTCTGGTTAAGCTTATCACCATCGAAATTAGTAGATCGCTTTGGAAAATTATTAACACCAACCTTATTAATACTTATTGCAATAATTTTTGTAAAAGCAATTTTCACGCCAGTAAATTCATACGCTAAACCGACAGATTTATATTCTACAAATGGATTTTTCCAAGGATTTTTAGATGGGTATTTAACAATGGATGCACTTGCAGCATTAGTTTATGGAATCGTCGTAGTAAATACAATTCGAGCAAAAGGCATCAATGATAACGCAGCGCTTTCGAAATATATGTTATTTGCTGGCTTAGGTGCTGGGGCTTTATTAGCAGTTATTTACGGAATACTAACGTATTTAGGTTCTTCAATTTCTTCAAAGTCACAACTTACAAATGGAGCGGAAGTATTAACGCTAGTGATGAACGAACTATTTGGACAAGCTGGAATTGTCATTTTAGGATTATTATTTACTGTAGCTTGTTTATGTGTGTCAATCAGTTTAGTCATCTCATGTGGAGAATACTTCTCAAAACTAATGCCATTTTTCTCATATAAAGTATGGGCAACGATTACTGCTCTAGTTAGTTTTACAATTGCAAACCTAGGGCTAAATCAAATATTAGCCATCTCTGTACCTATATTAGGAATGATTTACCCAATGGCGATTGTCCTTATTGTTTTAGGAATATTTGCCCGACTAACAAATCATTATATTTATCTTATTACAATGATTTTCACTGCGGTATTTAGTATCATTGACACAATTAATGTAACTTTCTTAAAAAAGTCATTAGCAGATACACTAAGCTACATTCCACTTTATGACCAAGGTGTAGGTTGGGTATTGCCAGCGATTGTCGGTATAATAATTGGTACAGTCGTGGCAAAAGGGAAATCTGGAAAAGAAGTAGCGATGAAATAATTTGATAAAGAGTACCACGTTCAATGCTGACGGGGTACTCTTTTTTTGGAAGTAAGGAACATCTTAACCATTTTCTTAATAATCAAAAGCAGTCAACAGATGAATTTTTGCAACAGCTAGTAGTTCGTCTTATTCGAATGATTTAAAATGGTACTCTCTGTAATTTCAAATTCAATATCAGAGGGATGAATCCCTGCCCCTCGAATAATAGAAGCCACTTTTCTTGGCCAGTCTTGCTTTAAAAAATGCATGGCGGATATATTAATTGTACAACAGGAATACTAGCATCTTTCCATTTTTTAATCTGATGACACACATCACTGAATACCCAATCATCTATTTCAGAAATTAACCCATTCTCTTCAGCAAATGATAAAAATTCAGCCGGTGATACGATACCCCATTCCGGATGATTCCAACGGATCAGCGCTTCTTCACTAATAATTTTGTTTGATTTTGCATCAACACGAGGTTGATAGTAAATAGTAAATTCCCTGTCTTCAATTTCCTTTTTCAAGTCTCGACCAATACTAAAGTTTTTGAATGACTGTATACTACGGAAATCGATGGTGAAATGTTTTGTTAAGTCAGTTTCGGGACATTTGATGTTGATATCAATAGTGAAATGTATCGTAGGAGGGGGTTTTGAGACATTTTAATCCGAAATCGATGATGAAATGTCCCATTGAAGCCGGTTATGAGACATTTCAAACCTTAATCGATGATGAAATGTCCCATTGAAGCCGGGTATGAGACATTTTAATCCGAAATCGATGATGAAATGTCCCATATCAACCGGTTATTAGACATTTCTAATCGTAATCGATGGTGAAATGTCTCATTGAAGCCGGGTATGAGACATTTTAATCCGAAATCGATGATGAAATGTCCCATTGAAGCCGGGTATTAGACATTTCTAACCTTAATCGATGGTGAAATGTCCCATTGAAGCCGGGTATGAGACATTTTAATCCGAAATCGATGGTGAAATGTCCCATTGAAGCCGGTTATTAGACATTTCTAATCGTAATCGATGGTGAAATGTCCCATATATGCTGGGTATGAGACATTTTAATCCGAAATCGATAATAAAATGTCTCATTCAAGCCAGTTATGAGACATTTCTAACCGAAATCGATAATGAAATGTCTCATTGCTACCACCAATCACCAAATCCCCCAGTCCAAAACAAAAATGCCCATCCTCCCTTTCTTACAAAAGGTCGAATAGACATTTTCTACTTCCATCAAAAGTCACAAACCTAACTCTAAGCCGTAACATCTCTTCGAATAAAGTACGTAAAGCTCACTGCTAAGAAAATTATTGCATAAACAATATTAACTACAATCGCAAAGTTTAATGTTAAATCTGGAATGACAGCCATCATACCTGATTGGAATTGCGTTAGATCATTTGCAAACCAAATGTATTTGGCAAATTCATATTTTGCAAGGAACATTGTCACTGTTGAGCCCATTAATAATAATACAAGTGATAAACTCACTGCTAATGTACTTGAACCAAATATTGTTCCGAGCATAAAGGCAAATAATGTTGTCATAAATATCGATGCAGCGTTTAACACGATCGTTTTCACAAAGTGTGTTTCCACTACTTGCTCAACAACTTGCCCGTTTACAACAGAAAGTGTAACTGCCTCACCAGTATTAAATAAGATGTAACTACCAGCAAGGGCAACTACAACACTTACAGCAAAGAGTGCGAGTCCATATAGTAGTGACGCCACAAGTTTTGACAATAAAATCTTCCAACGTGCTGCTGGTCGTGTTAATAACATTTTAATAGTCCCTGTTCCAAATTCATTCGAAACAATAGACGCTGCAACAACCATTGTAAATATTCCAACAACCGTTAAGATAAACGTTAACAAAATATCAAACACATCATGGAAGCCCATCGCATCGATTGCTGGTAAATCATTGGCAATCCGGTATTCAGTCATCAAAATCTCATCATTTAGATATTGTAAATCTTGTTCACTTAATTCCGGTATACTCAACTGCGCATTATAATCAGCAAGCCATTTTTTATTTGCTTCTTCGCGAAGTTCTGGAGTACTCTGATCTATTGCATAATATTTGCTTATACCTAGAATTGCAGCTACTCCTAAAAGGACTAAAATTAACATGATCCATGCATTTTTTTGTGCCCAAATTTTTATCCACTCATTTTTAACGAATCGCATCTATAGCACCTCCACCAGTCATTTCGATAAATTGATCTTCTAAACGTTTTGCATTTGGTTGAATTGTATAGATGTCGATCTTCGCTTCTACCAACTTACGCACAAAATTTGGCACTTCTTCTTTCATAATTGTTACAACAAATCCACCATTTTGTGTTTTTGCTTGTTTTCCTGCTAAGGCTGCAAATTGTTCCTTTTGTTCAACTTCGAAGTAATATTCACTTACAATTTCTTCAGTTAGCTCACGAATGTCGATGATTGCACCGTTTTGAATGACTGCAATACGATCGACCATTAATTCAATTTCAGATAATAAATGGCTCGACACGACGATCGACACATTTTCTTCCTTTGCAATCTTCCTTAAATACATACGAAACTCACGAATACCGGCAGGGTCAAGTCCATTTGTTGGCTCATCTAATATTAAAAATTTTGGACTGTGGAGCATTGCTTGAGCAAGGCCAAGTCTTTGACGCATTCCAAGTGAATATGTTTTTACCTTTTCATGAATACGATTTTGTAAACCAACTTGTGCTACAACCTCATCAATTCTTGATTTCGGAACTTTATGCATGCGTGCGAAATGCTCTAAGTTTTTATACCCGCTCATATATTTATACATTTCTGGGTTTTCTACGATAACACCTACATTTCTAATGGCTTGCTCGAAGTTTTTCTGAAGTGATGTTCCATTAATGATGACCTCACCACTTGATGGATGCATAAGACCTGTCATCATACGGATCGTCGTTGTTTTCCCAGCCCCATTTGGACCAAGGAATCCAGTAATTTGCCCCGGATAAAAGTCTAAATTAACATTTTTAATAATATGCTTTCCTTTAATCGTTTTGTTTAAATTTTTTACTTGCACAATCGGCGTCGTCAATTAACGCACCCGCTTTCCATATAAATTTTTCATCCAATCAACTGCATCTTCACCGCGCTCAAGACGGATATCTTCTACATGATCCATTGCACAAAGATGACCGTCTTTCAGCAACATAACTTGATCTAAAATTGGTTCTACTTCATTCACTTCATGGGTAGATAAAACAACGGAACAATTCTCTGTATCGATAAATTTAATAATCGCTTTTAATAGACTTTCTCTTGCTAGTGGATCTAGTCCCGCAAATGGCTCATCTAGTAAATAAATCTCCACATTCCGTGCTAATAGTGTGGCCAATTTTACTCTTGCACGATTCCCCTTTGATAAATTCCCGAGCTTCACATTTGTTGGGACCTGTAAAAAAGACGTTACTTCATAGGCTTTATCCCTTGAAAAGTCATCGAACTGACTTTGATAGAAGGCAAATACTTCATCACCTGTTAGCTTTTCATAAAACAGGTCGATATCAGGGAGGTAAGCGACTTTATTTGTATGTCGACGTGTTATCTTTTTACCGTTAAATTCAATTGTTCCTGAAGTGGGAGTTAATATTCCAGCCATTAGTTTTAAAAGAGTCGATTTACCGCTACCGTTTTCGCCAATTAAGCCGATAATTTGGCCTTGTGGTATGGAGAAGGATAACCGTTCTAAAATCGTTTTTCGTTTATATTGAAAAGACAATTGCTTTACCTCCATATTAATTGCCTCCTTTCTTATTTTTCAGTACTTCGAACATTTCATCTAGTGTAAAGCCAAAAGACTCAATGGATGAGATAAATTGCAATGCGACTTGCTCTTTCATTTGTTCACGAATTGTATAAATGACTGCATCGTTTGTCGTGATAAATGTCCCCTGCCCTCGTTTTGTTTCAGTTAGCTCCATCATTTCCAACTCCTTATAAACGCGTTGCACTGTATTGACATTAACGCCTGACTCAAGGGCAAACTCACGAACCGATGCTAACTTATCTCCTGGTTTAAGCTTTCCCTTAATAACATCCCCGCAAATTATTTCAACAAGCTGTAAGTAAATTGGGCGGTCTTTTGCGAAATCCATTGTCATCGAGCGCTCACCCTCTCTATCCACTTACATGACACCACGTAAAACAATATAAGTACCATGGTCATGACAATTTCTTCAACAATATAAAAGTCAAAATAGAGATTCACATTCATCGAACTTTCTGAAAATGTTGGTAAGTATTGATTAAAAAAGGATGACTCTACTTTTCCGAATTGCACCAATGTGAAGTTTGGTAGACGATTAATAATCTCTAAAATAAGCATGACTGTAATTAACATGACAACATAACTTAACTTCCCAATATAACGGGCTAATTGATTGTTCAAAGCTGTTACAAATAAAATAACGACAATAAAGAATAGATAAAAAGCGACCACTAAAATGAAACAAGCAATACCAAAGACTAAATATTGCATTAGTGTACCAACAATCAAATCCCCTACAAAAAAGAAACCGGTAAAAGCAACAATACTTAAAGCAATCATGCTTATGCAATGATAGATTACTTTCGCTCCAATTAATGAATAAATTGATTGGCTGTTATGAAGCCAAAGTTCTTTTGTTTTAATATCACGGTTTAAACTACTTGAGAACATAGCAATTGAAAAAATCCATACAAGTGATCCTGCAATCATAGTAAAGATCATTCGTATATTGTTGACATCGTAATGACCAGTATTAGGAAATATCTGTATAATCGCTAGTGGTCCTAAAAAGATAAAAATCCCAACAAGCCCAGCCATCACCAAGTTTGACATTGTGTAATAACGATGTTCCTGAATGACTAATCCGAAAAATTTATTCATACCGAACCTCCAGTAATAGTGTTCTAGTGAAATAGTACACTATATTTTTAAGGAGTGCAACAAAAAAAGGAAAAAATTTCTTTAATGGCTAAATAAAAGCTGCCCGCCTTTTTATGGAGTTTCAGTGGGAGGTTAGTAGCTTCAATTTTCGTTTCGGCATCAAACTTTTTCTGCTAGAATTGAAACCGTGGAAATATTGTCTTTCTGCTATTATTAAATTCTAAATCAGTCAAGGTGAAGCAACATGAAACAAGATCATGACACTACAGAAGTAATCCTTCTATCTGATCCAACACAACATTTGGAACATCCCTTTAACAATAAAAGAATCGTCTTTACTGGTGCCCTTTCCTCTATGACTCGATCAGAAGCTGCAAAAAGAGTGAATGCTTTAGGAGGGATTTTGCAAGGGGCTGTTACAAAGGAAACGGATTTTGTGATTCTGGGGGATAAACGACATGGAATTAGTTCAAAACATTTAAAAGCCAAACAATTAATTAGCCACGGATATGACATACAAATTCTAATAGAGGATGATTTTCTTTGGATTTTATCGATACAAAACGAGAGTATTTAAATGGGACCATTTCTGAAACTAAAAAATCCTAAGTGATATGACACCACTTAGGATCCAGAACAAAATGACTTCTCCATCATGCACCACCACTGGATCAGGCAAATTCGTTATCAGATTCCGAAACCTTTCTTCACTTTCAACTAATTCACATTCTAATTGCTTTCTTACCGTTATATTTTGAATTTGGGAGATTAGGAATAATGGTTGGTCCCCTTCACGAACTACTGAAACAGATAGGAGTATCCAAACGATATTCCCATTTTTGTGGATATATCTTTTTTCCATTTCGTAAGCTGCTTTTTCGCCTTCAATTAGCTCATGTAAAGGTTTCATATCTTCTTCCAAATCATCCGGATGAGTAATGGCTTGAAAATTAATGGATAACAGTTCCTCTTCTGCATAGCCAGTCATATCGGTTAAAGCAGGGTTTACTTTTAACCATTTTCCTTCTAACGAAAGGATCGCCATTCCAATAGGTGAATAATGAAAAGCTTGCTCGAATCTATTAATAAAATTTAACATTTTGCGACCTCAGAAAATTTTAGTTTGGTAAAAAATCTATTTATTTATCTTGTACAAATCGTTACTATGACGTTTCTTTTTTAAGATTTACCTTACTTAATTGAAGCTTATACCAAACCTTATAGTAACATACGTAAACATGTAATAATTGGACATCTTTTTACCTATAATCATTCAATTTTGCACTTCTGCTCTTTCTACAACATGTTTAGATGTAGTATCGATATTATTTTTGATTTTAAGAAATACGCCATTTAATGTGATTAATAAAAAGCCCAAAATGAAGTAGACACATAAATACGCGATTATGAACAATACGACATTTGTATAACTACCTACACCTACTGGAATTTCGCCATTAGGATTCAAAAAGAAATAAGGATAAAAACCATCAATCAACCCTCTTACCAATGAAACAACGCTATATAAGAAGGGATAAATCATCCAATAAAAGATGAAATTTAAAGAATATTTTTCTTTAATCTCAAATACGAACCAATTAATAAATACAAGTATCGGTATTAAGTAATGGAGAGTAAAGTTCGTGATAATCCGGGTTCCAGTATATTCTCCACCACTTGAGAGAAGAAAATGATAAGTTAGTATACATATAGACATATAGATAATTGAGCAATTTTTAAAGTATTCTAAAATTGAATTCCGATCTCTTCTTGATAAGATAGCAAAACTACTAAACATGATGTTATGGAAACTAATAGATTAGAATGAATTGTAAATTTAGTTAAAGAAACCAATGGATCAGGGGAATAAACGACATGTAAAATAACACTGATAAAACCTATTAATGCGATTAATATATGAAAAGCTAACTTAAATTTGAGCCTCATTTTCTTCCCATTCATACTGGCCATCATCACGTTACTCCTATTCCAATAATAGTAGGTATCCTTTATACGACCTTTCCTTATGAAAAATCCTTTTTATATTGAATAGCAAGGTAAATTCCACCAGCTAAAAATGCAAGAGAATATTTAAACATGAAAAAGATGTTCCACATATAGTCTTTAGGAAAAATGATGTCACATAAAATGATGGCCCACAGCACGCAATAAGCGCTTCTTAAATAGATTTTATTTGTCCGTTCGTCTTCTTGCCCAATCATCTTATAAAATACAAAGGTAAAAATAATACTGCCTAGAAGCAGTAACCCACCAACTCCAACAAGAATATTCCAATTCCCCGAAGAGTGTTCAGCCCATGTCTTTAAAGGGTAAAATATTGCATTAGGTATATCTGAGATCGACTTAATTTCCATTTTCATCATTCCCTTTCTCGTAAGTGAAAATTTCGTTTACATCAACTTTAAAAAAATCTGCAATTCGAAAAGCTAACAGCAAAGTCGGAACATAATTTCCTTTTTCCATTACGAAGATGGTTTGTTTGGAAACCCCTACTTTTTCCGCTAATTCTTGCTGTGACATTCTGGCAAGCACACGATATTCATACACCTTATTTGATATCGAATCTCCAAAATCTTTCTTCATAAACTTCACCTCTTGAATTGAATTGTAAACTGAATTTACCAAAAAGTAAATCAAACTTATACTAAATTAAAAATTTTATTTATTTTTTAACAAAAAACTTTTATCAACCAAATAAAAAACCTGACGAAATGGATGTTTCCGTCAGGTTCACATATCTATTTAATTAAACTTGTTTATCATTCTTGAATAATATCTACTATAATTTCATCAAAAAATTCTCCGTCAATATAAACCTTCAACTTCCATAGTCCTGATGAAGTAAACAATACTGATGAACGTGCGTGTCCGTTTATTTCATCACCACGTGGAGTTAATTGTTCATCTTTAAATATGATTGGATTGATCTCATCTTCCCCTTGTTTATATGCTTTCACTTCCCACTTTTTATAGGAAATATCTTCATTTCCCCAAAAGTGCCACATCCACTTTTGGCCATTTTCAGTAACAGTTTTAGGACCAATAATTCCAATGCTTCCCTCTTTTCCAAACATTTCTCCATATTCATGAGTAAAAGTAGGACTATTATCTTCCCATACTTCTTTGGTGGTCTCGTTTGGATTACAAGCAACTAAAACAATAAACAGTGTAAATAAATACACAATGAATAGGCTATTTCTCATAAACTCCTCCATTAATTTTTATTATTCTTGCAATTTTATCTTAGAAACAAGGCTAATCGTTTTATTTGTTTAATTTATTTATGATTAACGGTATTTCCGACAAATCATTGATGGTGAAATCTACTTCTACATCATCCCATTGTGTATCACGTTTCCAAACACCTTTCATACCAACATTTTGAGCAGCTTTTACATCATTTACTGGATGGTCACCTACAAATAGGCTTTCTTTCGGTAAAACATTCAGTTTTTCTATTGCTCTAATGAATATTTGTGGGCTTGGCTTTTTAATCCCTTCCCATTCGGATATCAAAATTGTCTCAAAATATTTATCTATAACTAAAGCCTTAATATTATCCATCTGAAACTGCCCATATCCATTTGTGATCATTCCTAAGACAAGATTGTTACTTTTTAACTCTTCCAACATATTAATAAGATTTGGAAAAGGAACACAGTTATTTTTAAACTCACTCAAATAATCTTGGAGTAACTTTTCCCATGTTATTTCAGTTATTTTAAATTCATCAACTAGTTGCTCATAAACTTTATCTTTCCATACATACCCTCGGCTATCTAATTCAATAAATCTCGATACATACTTCTCTTTTGGAATATGACTTAAAAACTCTATTAACCTGTCATATTGATTCTGAACAAACAGCTTTACCGACTCGTCTCTATTTAATAAAGTTCCATCTAGATCAAACAAAACAGCTTTAATCATTTTTAATTCACACTCTCTGCTTTAGGATATTATGTTATCTTCTTGATAGTTAATACAATGTCCTTCTAAATCAATGAATTAAAAAACGACTGCTCATATTGAACAGTCGCATCACTTGTGGAAATTGTAATCTATTAAATTTACGATTCAACGGATAGAAACTCAGATCTCTTACTTTCTCGTTTATCGAGCATAATTTGTTCTGGCTTGATTCCTTGCTCAAACAGTACTTCAATGTTTTGTTTTAGAAACTCATCGCTACCAACAATATAGTAAATTCCGTCCTTGTCAGCAGCTAGTTTTTTCACTTCTTCATAATAGTCATTGCGATTATCAACATACTGCGCAGTGAACTTTTTGTCAGGTTCAGATTTAAATACATCTATAAATAAGTAATCCTTTGTTGAATCAATGTTTAATGAATGCATTTGATTGACGTTGTCAGCACGGTTGAAATATTCGAGTACGATCGGTCTGAAAGTTGCCAATCCAACACCTGATGATAGTAAGTAAACATTTTTGTTTTCTCTTTTTAAAGGTACATTCGAATGAATTTTAAAAAGTGCAACTTGATCGCCGACTTTATGCTTTCTTAAAATCGATTTATACTCAGAGCATAGTTCTTTAATACGTGTTGTAATCGCAATCACATTTTCGTGTGGCAAAGTAGAGATCGACATATGGCGGACTAGGCTTTTGTTTGGTTTATCTCCTGCATTAAATCCTTCTAGAGCTAAGTGGGTATGGGAACCTTCCTCCCATGTAAAACCTTCTGGAACGTCAAGCATATATGTTTTCACTTCAGGTGTTACATTAATAATTTTATTTATTTTCGTCCAATAAATTTGCATAGTGTAATCCCCTTTTAAAAAATAGGTAGCTTCATAATCTAATATAAACTAATTGATAATAATTCTCAATTAAAAAATGCCTCTTGCTGAGGAAATTGTTAACGTTCTAGATTTTTCAGTTCGCTAAAAAAAAATATTGGCGCAAACCCTTTGTTTAGGATTGCGCCAATATTTAATATTCTTAAGCATGTATTGGTAAGTAAATCTGTACCTCTTCACCATCATCTATAGGATGGTATGTTTCGATAATATAGGAATCTAGATCTCTTTGATAGCCTTGCTCATTGCCCCATTTCAATAAGTTCAAATGAAGTTGATCCAAGCTATTTATATTACCTCTTGTAGTTATGTAGCTATTATTTGTTTCAATATAATCCATACCAGATGGCACTTCTGTTAATTTCTCATTCACCATTAACCCTACATAATAATGACCAATAGCATGGTCTGCGTCCCTTTTAGGCTCAAATAGAGCAATTTCTGTTTCAGTTCGGTTTTGAATTTCCTTTGATCTACTAAGCAGTTCCCTTGCAAGCAGAGGTACTTCATTTCCAAAGTTAATAAATTCCCCACTACCTTTTAATCCAACCAACTTAAAATCTTTTTTTACCATCTCGAACATACTACCCCACCCCTTATCAAATTACATACCTATATTATATTCAACAAAACTTCTTATTGCCCTGCATGAATTTGTAAGATTGATAATTTAATTTCCCTAAAAACTATCGATTAAATACTAATTCCATTTCTATTATCCCTCTGTTAGTCCATAAGTAGCCCATCTATCGTAACTGTTCATACATTTTCTGAATTGTTAAACTATTAATAACTTCCAAGAATATACTTGAAACTTAATCCTATCAGGAGGGACTCAAATGGAGCAAAAGTTACGTTTACTACCTTATGAAGTGAATGCAGTGATTGAAGTGGTGTCTGAGGTACCCAAAGGTGTAGAGCTTATAGCTGCCCCAAAAGTCTGGGAGAATTCTAAAGGAAATGGAATCACAGTTGCGATATTGGACACTGGATGCGACGTTACCCATCCTGATTTAAGTGGGCGTATTATCGGGGGACGGAATTTCACCCGCGATGATAATGGAGATCCAGATGTGTACACTGACTATAATGGTCATGGAACCCATGTAGCTGGGACAATTGCGGCAATTCATAACGGTACTGGAGTCGTTGGTGTTGCACCTGAAGCAAATTTACTGATTGTAAAAGTTCTTGATAGAAATGGATCAGGGCAATATGACTGGATCATCAAAGGGATTAACTTTGCAGTGGAACAAAAGGTTGATATTATTTCCATGAGTCTCGGCGGTCCTACAGATGTACCCGAGCTACATCAAGCAATTCAAAATGCTATCGCTAATGGTGTTTTAGTCGTTTGTGCTGCTGGTAATGAAGGAGATGGACAAAGTTCTTCAGATGAATTGTCCTATCCTGGTAGCTACAATGAAGTGATTAGTGTAGGGTCAATTAATCTACAAAGACGATCTTCGAATTTTTCAAATTCGAATAATGAAATTGATTTAGTAGCTCCTGGAGAAGAAATTCTATCAACTTATTTAAATGGAAAGTATGCAAACCTAAGTGGAACATCAATGGCAACACCACATGTAACCGGTGCACTTGCCCTCATCAAAGACATTGCCAACAAAAACTTTGAGCGTGAACTAACTGAAACGGAATTATATGCACAACTAATTAAGAGAACCCTTCCTTTAGGCAACTCTCCTAAACTCGAAGGCAACGGATTACTTTACTTAACAGTCGAGGAATACTTATCGGAAGTATTTAACGAAAGAATATCTGCACAGGTTTTGAATAGTTAATGAAAAATTTAGATTTGCTTTACAGTGAATGGGAAATGGCCAAATCTGACTTTTTAAAGTTTAAGGCTAATCGACCCTATTATGACGAAAAGAGAGATAAAGAAATGAAGGATAATTACTATCAAAGTCTTTCATTCAATGATCCTAATCTTTTCATTCGCCTTCACACTCTGCTTGAAAAAACTCATACAAAACAATTAGCCTATAGCCCACACCTTTATGTATACCCATGGGTTGATTTACAGGAAAATGGTACATTAAAGAGTCTCTATTCTGGAAAAGGGATGGATCCACTTTCTGTCATAGAAGAAGATGTACGGCTCTATGAAATGCAGGCAAAAGGGGTAGTCAGCATATTATCGGACGCACAATTTAACTGTGAACATGTCGTACCTCAATCATGGTTCGATCAAAAAGCACCTATGAGAGGGGATTTGCATCATCTATTTGCCTGTGAACCGACTTGTAATAGTAGTCGCAACAACTATCCTTACTACGATTTCAGCGATTATCACCCTGAAAGTTCCATTTTGGGAATTAAGGATGGCTGTGGTAAGTCTGAAGATCGGAAGTTCGAACCAGAATACGGCAAAGGGATCGTGGCTAGAGCTACACTTTATTTCCTCATTCGCTATCCGAATTTAATAGAAAAGGAGTTAGCCGACGTTTCTTTAATGCTCAAATGGCACGAAACATTTCCGGTTTCCACCTATGAAAAACATCGTAACCTTGCGATTCATGAACTTCAAGGCAATCGGAATCCTTTTATTGATTTTCCAAAAATGGCGGAAAAAATCATGACCATAGAAATCAAATAAAAACAACCGGTTTTCGATTCATCACAATCGGATACCGGTTTTTCATTTGATAACTATTGTTTATTAACCTGTCTTTTCAAAATTCCTAAGTATTCTTTCCAAGGTCCCACGTCTTCCCTATATCTCTCAGCCATTACCCTTACAATTTGAGCAATGTGTGTAAAGTCATGAACAACCCAAGTTGAAAGCAATTCTCTTACCTTAACTGTTCCAAATGCAGGATGAACCCTCCAACTCAAGGTGAATTTCAGGTTCAATAAGAGCTATAAGTTTACTAATATTTTGTATTCTTAATGCGTTTGTTTGACGCTAAATTCCAAATTTGAATGCTGAACAAAGGTAAAATCAAACTGGCTATGTAGATGTTAAGAGGTCCTACTGTCAACCATCGATGAACACCCTCCAAACCAATAGACAAAAATGGCAGTACCAATAAAACAATTAAAACTATGGAAAGTGGCAAATTCCCTTTGCTTACATTTCTTCCTTTATTAATATAGCTGGTACCATAAGAAAATAGGAGTTTATTATATTTTTCATTTTGCTCATATTTATAATTCCTTGTGTAGTATTCAACTCAAAAATGATATCACAGAAACTCTTACTGAATTAAACTTAACATTGACAAATCATTAAATGGTTCCCATCAGGGTCTTTGAAATTAAACCAGTGATTATGCTCAATTTCTGTTGTTAGTTCAACATTCTTATTTTTCATATACTCATATGCTTCTACAATATTGTTCGTATTTAAATGAAAAGGAGGAGTTTTGAACATATTTTCCTCTGAATAAATCTTACTATCTAGTACAATACCAGTTCCGTTCATAGGTACGATATATAAATGACCAAACAATATTTCTCCATCTGCTGGTAAACCTAGAATGTTACAATACCAGTCACGAGCTTCTTCAATATTGCGTACCGGAATAAATACCGTACCAATTTGATTTAGTAATGGGTTCATACAATACCTCCAAATTTTACTATATAGTCTATGTTTGTCATGTATTCTTAATCCTTCCCATCTTGTTAAGTTGAAATAACTCTATTCATTTCCCACTTGCTCTTCCGCAACTTGTTCTTCTGTTTCTTCATCAATTTTATCATCTGTTGGTGGCGGTAGAATATGTTGATCGACACTACTGGATGATAAGCCATTTTCATTATATTTATTTTTAAGCTCAAAATAATAATCTAAAACTTCTCTAGCTATTTCATTGTTCTTATATAATGGATCCTTAAAATTCGTTGTGGCCCACGGGATCATTACAGCATAAGCGACTTCTGGATTTTCCAACGGTGCAAACCCGATGTGTGTAAAATTCAAAGTTTCTGTTTTCCACTCTTCTCTTATAGGACCGTAGTAAACCACCTCTGCAGTTCCAGTTTTACCAGCTGCAGTATAGGGAGTATTTGAAAATTGGCCGCGTGCAGAACCGTAGGAACCTACATAAACTTTTCGAAGACCTTCTTTTACATGTTGAATTTGCTCATGACTGTTGGAAATCCGATTCAAAACATTCGGTGTAACTTCTTCTATTATTGGTCCTAGTTTTTCTCCATCTTTAGAAGGCTCTCGCACCTCTTTCAACATCCTTGGCTGTATACGGTAACCACCATTTGCAATTGTTGAAATATATTGTGCTAATTGTAAAGTGGTATAAGTATCATACTGTCCGATTGCTTGGTTTAAAACAACCCCAGCATTATCTGGGACACCTTTAACCCCCGAAACTTCACCAGGCAGATCAATTCCAGTATTTACACCAAGTCCAAACTCAGCATAACCATTACGCATTCGAAGTAATGTATCATCTCTAATGATTAACGGCATGTCGTAAGTATAGTTTGTACCACCCATAAACATTGCCACTTGGAACATGTATGAGTTTGAAGATTGTTCTAACGCACGAATGTCATCCATAGGAATTCTTCCAGAACGGTTGAAAATGGAACTTTTTTGCTCTGTATTTAATAGTTTTATTGGTTGGTCAACGAGTCTAGTACCTGGAGTAATGACCCCTTCTTTATACCCCATTAATAAAGTAGCTGCTTTCACTGTAGAGCCCGCTTCATATGCTGTAGTAAATGTTCCATATGAGTAATCTACTATATAATCTTCACCTGTATTGGGATCAGTTTCGATTTTCTTCCCGACCATTGCTAAAATCTCGCCTGTATTTGGATTCATCATAATGTAGAAAGCTCGATCTAATAAATGCGAACCATTTAAAGCTTTTAATTCTAGTAATTTCTCTTCAACGATTCGTTCCGCCTCTAGTTGAAGCTCAATATCAATCGTTGTCACCAAGTCATTACCTGGCTCTCCTTTGTAGGTTGTAACCGTATCGACAACTATACCTTGTTTATTTGTTATATTTTTAACGACCGACTTTTTACCTTGCAATAATTCCTCGTATTGTGCCTCAAAATAACTTTCACCTACACGGTCATTGCGTGAATAATCTCTTGCTAAGAAATAATCAAATTTAGAAAATGGGATCCCTTTACTAGGTACCGTTGTTCTTCCTAGTATTGAAAGAGAAGTTAACTTTACTCGTTTCCAATCCGTTGTCGTATTGACTCCTGGTAAATCAGGTAAACGTTCAGAAACCCGCGCAAATTCTTCAGCAGTTACATTCTCATTCTTAATAATTTGTGGAGATAAATAATAGCCAGACGTCATTTCACGAAAAATGGCTAACACTTCTAAATCGTGTACAGTTAATTGCTCTAATTCTTCATCCGTAATACGTTCGCGAACTAATCGGTCTATCTCAGTCTGTTTTTGCTTTTTATCAAGCTCTTCATTTGCATTAAGTGCATCTTCTTCCTCTTTTGACACTTTTGCGTATGCTTCATCTTTATTTCGTAAAATCCAAAAATCTAATTTGTCACGATATGTAATCCGATCTATCGGTTGTTCTATTAACATCGCTAACTGTTCTGCGATTAGTAACATTTCGTTCGTTGTAATACTCGGCATTTTTGTATACGTAATTGCATTCACTGGTTCGTTATCAACAAGAATCCTGCCATAGCGATCATAAATTCTACCTCTCGCAACACTCGTATTTACTGAGACTTCTTCTGTTTTTGCAAGCTCTCTAACATAATGCTCACCTTTAACGATTTGTAGGTATCCTAATCGGAATATTAATAAAGAGAATAAAACAAAGATGGAAAAAAACAAGACATTCATACGAAAAGATAAATTGGAACGATATTTTGCCTTCACACTTGAAGCACGATTATTTTTTGATAACTTTGTCATCTAAACCCTTTCCCCTTCACTAAAGTCATACTTTTCTTAATCGTTTACTTCGAAGTCTATTAATCTGTCTTATTAATTTAAGTATATTATTTCACATTATAACTATATTTTCCAAATAGGTACCCTTTTTTTCTAAAATTAGTTATTTAGACGTGGACCCTAAGGTTTCAGATGAATTTAAGGTTAATGCCTCGGATAAGATTAACTTTGCGAGTTCATGGTCGTTAATGATAAATGGTACTTCAGAGGGATCTAGCCAAATTCGAGACGATGATTCATTTTCACTGAGAAATGGTAAGCATTCTGTAACATCCATTCTAAAAAAGGCCTGATATGCAATTAATGGATACTTTCCTTTTGGATTAAAGGAAAGATTTTCTACATGGCTCACTTCTATTGATCCTATGTATTGAACTGTTCCCTTAACATAACCTTCTTCATATGTTTCTCGTAATATAGCTTCTTCCATGCTTTCTCCAGCCTCAACATGCCCACCCGGATAATTAAACCCTCGATCTTTTATTTGTACTAATAATACTTTTCCATCTTTAATGCACACAGCATGAACACTTGTCACAATTAAAGACTCTCTTAATTCTAATCGAGGCATCCAAGTAAGTTTCACCTTTCCACCCCAGTCAACATAAATGGTCTGCATAAATTGATTTCATCTCCATTATTCCAATTCCTCAACCCTAACTCTCCAAATTATATGATGACTTCCAATCTCATGCTTTCAACATTATATAAATACCTCAGTCTTTTTTACGAAGTGATGTTCCTACTTCTGACTGAGCCCTTTCTACATGTGGTGCGATACAATTCTGTTAGTAGAAAAGCACGTTACATTAAACATGTAGAAAGGATTTCGATTATGAAAGAAATAATAACAGATTCGCGTTTCCGATTAATCCTGATGGCGAACATTGCTTCATCCATCGGTTCCGGCATTACGATGATTGCCATTCCTTGGCTGTTAGTAACAAGTGAGAACGGCAATGTTTTATTTGGTTTTATTACAATTGGTATGACATTAATCAATTTTATCGTCACACCTTATATTGGAACTTTAGTTGATCGTGTTTCTCGAAAGAATTTATTATTAACTAGTGAAATTATTTGTCTTGTGGCCATCTTATTATTTTCTATATTAGGATTTGTAGGACTAACGTATACGATCTGGCACTACACGGCTATTTATGTGATTGGGAGTCTTTATTACACAATTTTTTACCCAACTATGTTTGCTATAAATCAAGAAATCTTTAACAGAAATCAATACAAATCGTTGAACGGGACGATGGAGGTTCAGGGACAACTCTCAAGTATGATTGCTGGGGCGGTGGCAAGTTACCTGCTTGTTCATTGGGAGTTACAGTCAATTTTACTACTGAACGTGTTCTCATACGCAGCAGCAGCTTATTTTTATGCACGTCTTCCTTACAAGAAAACCAACAATACGAATAAAATCAATACTCGTAAAGGTGGATGGGAAGGCATTTCGTATATGAAGGATCATCCAGCATTGTTCATTTTCCTTCTATTTTCTACATTTCCCTTTCTCGGAGTGATGATTACAAATTATTTGTTTCCAGTTTATTTATCAGATGTATTGAAAGTTTCGGGAGAAATATACGCGATTGAAAGTATGATATATGCTATTGGTGCAATTACGGCAGGGTTAGCTATTCCAGTAGTAGCTCAAAAATTCGGAAATGAATTAACGGTGATTATAGGGGTCATTTTATTTTCTCTTGCCATTTCATTGATTGTCTTTGTTTCTCTACCAATCTATTTATCTCTAATGTTCTTTTTTGCACTTGGAAATAGTGGAACTCGAGTTGCCAGAAATTCATTCATGATGGACCATATTCCAAACGAAATCATAGGTAGGGTAGATGGTTTGTTTAGAACAGTAGGATTATTATTGAGGATCCTTGCCCTTGCGCTTTTTACGAAAATGATTTCTTCAGATTTGATTATCATTTGCTTTCTTATTTTAAGCGGAATTATGGTTGTAGCTGCATTTACAGTGTTTATATCTTGGAAAAATGGATTGAACAAAACTATGTATGAAAAATTATCTTAAGTAAGAATGACAAAAAAGGTAGGTTAATGTTCGTTGCATTAACTTACCTTTATTTTTGGGTTTGAGTTATCAGCCAATTCTGCTCTGTTATCAGCCAAATTAGATCTATTATCAGCCAAGTCACTCTCTCGGACTCAGATATCAGCCAACTTCGGCTGGTTATCAGCCAATTCTGCTCTATTATCAGCCAAATTAGATCTGTTTTCAGCCAACTCACTCTCTCGGACTGAGTTTTCAGCCAACTCTACTCTGTTATCAGCCAATTCACTCCCCCGGACTTAGTTACCATCCAAATTTGGTCATAAAAAAGCATCCGTTAAGATGCTATTCATATTAAACCTTTTCAAATTCACCCCGAACGACTCGACTAATATCAATCACTTTAATCATTTCATTAAATAATTCTTCAATACGATGGTCTGAGTCCACTTTTTCCATAACAATATCGTGATGATGTTTATCATTAAATGTAGAAACTGAGCACATCAACGTTTCATTTTCTTGCAGCTCAACTGAAGTATCCATACCTTTACAACCATAGATAGCATGAATGAAAGTACTTTGGAAAGTTTCATCTTCAATAGCACCATATTCTTTGTAAATAAACGAAGCCTTTTTGTTAATCTCCACAAACCGATCCTTATTCTGTTTTAGTACTGGGTATAAAAATAATACATTGTACATAACATTCTCCCGCCTTCTTTTAATAAAGTTCGTTACTAATACTAGCTCTTTGTTGCTTCAACGGCTATGTAAGTATTGCTATAAAGAATCATATGAATATTTTTTATATTCCATAGTTTCTTAAATTCAGGGATTGGAACTTTTCGATTATATCCTTGATCATCTTCACAATTTACTAAATGCCTTAATGATTCTGAAAGGTAAATATACTCCTCGTCATAACCTACGACAGGGACAAAATGTAAATCATGATCCTCCTCTTGTACTTTAATAAAAACAATTACTGGGGTTCCTTTACTCACTTCATACTTTAATGTATCGATATTCCCTTTATAATAGTGTGTTTTAAATCCCTTTTCTCTTAACAACGTACGGATCCCTTTTGGATATACAGTCCCTTTTTTCGTTTTACTAGGAAAATGCTTATATAACGCTTCTCCCTCTGCCTCTATGCCAAAATGCCGTAACAGATACGCAGTTGAAAATGCTGCACATTCCAATTTGTCTTGAAAATCAATTCGATTCTTTTGTTGTATAAAATAGCTCTCAGGATACTCTCTTTTTCTTAATACAGGTATAGGTAATGTCATTAAATAAGCATTGACAATAGTTGATATAATAAGAAATAAAATGACCGTATTTACTATTACCATACTATTCCCCCTCTTAGTCCGGGCTGAACACTTATTTACTTTGTTGATCCTCCAAAACTATTCAGAGCTTTTCATTTTTTTCTCTTTAATAATAAACATTTCCCTTATAAATGCACCAAGAGCTGCTGAATTAACAATGATAACTAATACTGACATTGCTCTTATAAAGATATATGGTGCAAAGATGGCTTGAATACTTGCTAAAATTATCATGGCCCCTGTCGTTATACACCCAATAATGAGCTGTCTTTTCACTTTTTTAGGATCCAATTGACATCTTCTCCCATTTTCAGAAACTTGTTCGTTAATTTAATAGATTCTATATTGGCCACGAAAATCCTTTGGAATTAAAAAAGAGTAATACAGATTACCTGTTTACTCTATTTTTAACGAGTTTCATTTAGTTTATAAGCGAACTTGCTTGTGTTGTGAAATCGTAATGATAACAATAGTTGTATAAATCAATAATTTCTTGTTTCGTTGGCACTTTGGGATTGTTTCCAGGGCTACCACTTGCAATTGCATCGGTTGCCATTTTATCAATTACTTGTTGGAATTTTTCTTCGTGTATTCCCCAAATTTTCAAGTTAGGGATATTTAGATCACTGCAGAGCTGTTTGATTCCATCAATTGCGATTTGTGCTAATTCTGTGTTAGGTAGTGAGGAGGAATCTGGTGAAATGATAAGTCCGATTGTTGCTAATTTTTCAATTGCAGATTCTTTTGTAAATTCAAGTACTCCTGGAAGCAACATGGCATTGGATATTCCGTGAGGTACATGGAACAGAGCCCCAATTGGTCTGGACATTCCGTGAACGAGTGTGACGGAAGCATTACTGAAGGCAATCCCAGCCTGCATAGAAGCTATCGCCATTTTCTCTCTAGCTTTGATATTTTCCCCATCTTCATATACAACCCTTAGATTTTTTAGGATTGCTTCAATTGCGGAAAGAGCCAGTGTATCTGTAAGTGGTTGTGACCTGCGTGATATATAAGCTTCAATAGCATGGCAAAGTGCATCGATTCCTGTTGCTGCAGTAACTGACTTTGGTGATGAAGTCGTAAGCATTGGATCTACGATGGCTACTTTTGGCAAAAATGCATTATGTTTAATCATCATTTTGATATCTTCACTCGTGTTTGTAATGACGGTTACGTTCGTAACTTCAGATCCAGTTCCAGCTGTGGTTGGGATAGCAATAAGTGGAATTGGTGCATGTTGAATTGGGGTTTTCCCACCCATATAATCTCCAATATATCCACCATTCGTAGCTAGCACAGCCACCGCCTTAGCAGCATCAATACAACTTCCTCCACCAATGGCCACAATCACATCGCACTGCTCTTGTAAACAAAGTTGAAGAGCTTCGCCTACATGTTCATCAGTAGGTTCTGTGTTCACATCTAGATAAGAAACGTAAGCAAGATCTAAATCTTCTAAAGTGTTCTGGCATGTCTTAACATGACCAATTTTCTCAATAACACGGTCACTAATTAAAAGCACTTTCTTTCCATAAGACTTCGCTTGTTCCCCAAGCTGAGATAATGAATTTTGACCGTAAAAAACAGAATTCGGTATACTAAATTCAGAATAGGTTTTCATAGAGTTCCCCTCACTTCTCTTGTTTAAGATGAATTAATTTGGATTTATGGACAGACCTTCATTTTCTAATATATTAATCTCGTTAATATATTATGATTCAACTTTTTTATTAGAGATTTCAGGGATACCAATAGAAATTTCACTACCCAAACTACATTAAATACTTAGTCTTTTCTTTTCATCTATTCGGTATAATATACAAATTCAGTTTCGTTGAGGCGGGGATCGGATGATGCAAGGTTCATGGAGAGCGTTAAGTTGGATTGGTTTAGCAGAATTACTCGCATTATGTTTGTGGTTTAGTGCTTCGTTTATTGCTCCTGAGTTACGAATTATTTGGAACCTTAGTCCAAGTGCAGAAGGTTGGCTATCTGCTTCAGTTCCAATTGGCTTTGTTATTGGTGCATTAGTAAGTTCTTCTCTCGGAATTGCCGATCGGTTTAATCCACGAAGAATATTAGCATTTTCAGCTTTTCTCGGTGCAGTATTTAATATTTTGCTAATTTTTATTGATACTGCATTACTAGGGATTCTTCTTAGAATTCTCACTGGATTCACACTTGCAGGTGTTTATCCTATTGGGGTCAAGATGTTATCACATTGGTTTCCGAAACAACGTGGTTTTGCAATGGGAATCTTAATTGCGGCCATAACGATAGGTTCCGCATTTCCACATGTTGTAGTGACGCTCGTTTCTTCATTAGATTGGAAAATGGTGATTATATGTAGTTCACTACTCGCTTTATTGTCCGCACTCATCATTACTTTTTGCGTAAAAGATGCGCCAGTACAATTAAAAAAACTACCTTTCTCATTTAAATTAATAAAAGAAGTCATTTCAAATAAACCAGTCATGCTTGCGAACTACGGCTACTTCGGCCATATGTGGGAATTGTATGCGATGTGGACATGGCTCCCTGTCTTTTTAGCAGCGAGTTTCAAAACCTCTTCACCAGAAACTCCCTATTGGCACATTACCCTGTCTTCATTTGTCGCAATTGGAATTGCAGGAGCGATTGGATGTGTAATTGGTGGTTTCATTTCAGATAAAATGGGTAGAGCTAATTCAACAATTCTTTCAATGTTTATAAGCGCTAGTTGTGCAATTGGGATCGGTTTTACATTTGGTCATTCGATTTTGCTAACATTAGCGGTTGCAATGATTTGGGGAATGTCGATCATCTCTGATTCCGCGCAATTTTCTGCAGCCGTTTCAGAAATTGCCGATGAAGAATATGTAGGTACCGCGCTAACTTTCCAAATGTGCATTGGCTTCCTCATCACCATTGCCTCTATCAATCTAGTACCTTTCCTTCAAAGTATCATTGGATGGGAGTGGGTATTTACAATTCTTGCGATTGGTCCTATTTTAGGGATTATTGCTATGTTGAAATATAAAGGGTATGAAATAAATAGAGGATAATTCAGAAAATGAATAAATACTGAATGAAAAATAGATTCTAAATCTTTCTCATAACTAAAAAAGTAGCCGTCCAAAATTGGATAGCTACTCTTCTTTTTTCTAAACTACTATGAAAATACCAAGATTTTACGTGCAATGGATTCTGTTAAGCGAGATGCAACTTTTGGAACAGCCCATTTAATAACTGGTGTTAATAATGCTCCCGAAATACCGCCTGCATTAACTTCTACTGTACAAGTCATTGTTGTTTTTCCATTTACTTCTTCAGCAGTAAACTGACCACTACCTGTAAAGTTATCAGATATTCCCTTTAACTCAAATTTAATATTAGAAGGTTCGTTCCATTCAGTAATGTCTACTTGAGCTTGGATTGTTTTCTTAATCCCTTTCACATTACCTTCAAATGTCCAAATCGACTGCTTGTCATTAATAATTTCATGTTCTTTATAAGCTGGCACTGCCGTTGCCCATTTCTCAAGATCACTCACATAATCCCAAACTGCTTGTACTTCTACTGGAATTTCTACCGTATGCGTCCCTGTCGCCATAATATCCCTACTTTCAAAGCAATAACAATAAATTCTATAGGATATTATTATTGCATAAAATGGAGAGATTTTCATAGATTTATCACTCTAAATATGCAAATAAGCAATTTTTATATTAATATTCAAATGAATTGATTTCGATTCAATACTAATTAACTCTAAATAAAAAACGACCAAAGTTTTGATTTGGTCGCTTCACTAAATCTTGATATTTACATCTTCATTACATCATTTTCCAAATATGTAAGTCTTCAACAAAGCAAGTCGTTCACGAATTAGAGATTTAGTCCTCACGCTTTTCGGTGTCGGTGCACCTAATACATCGACTTTCAAACCGACAACATTTGCTAAATATTTCGCTCGAGTGAGATGAAAATCGTTAGAAATAATGGTCACTTTGGTTACACCTTCAGGAAGAAATTCCTTTGAATATAGCAAGTTCTCATATGTAGAAGTGGATTTTTCCTCAAGCTGAATACGCAATGGATCTATTCCTGCAGCCATTAAATAACTGGCCATCACAGAAGCTTCAGTTGCTGGCTCGTCGCCCCCTTGTCCACCTGATACAATCACTTGAACATGTTTATGTTTCTTCAAGTAATCACTCGCGACATCTAACCGACTTTTTAGAGAGAGTGATGGATCCCCATTTGGTTTCACTTTGGCTCCCAGTATTATTAAATAATCATTCGACCCATCCGCTATAGGTGATCCTCCTTTTTCTATTTCAGTACCTAGCCAGTAATATAGGAAAACGCTTATGACAACAATTAGAATTATGCCAGTTAACCAGAATTTCATTAACCTTTTCATAAACTCACCTCTTCACTATTGTAACGCAAACAAAGTGGAAAGGGTTCGTAATATTTACATTATTTGGTTCAAAATTCCTTTGAAAGAGGTATGGGAACATTTCTAATATCTTGGAGTCTTCATGCACAAATATAAATGTTTTTATATCAAATCTATTTCTATCGTCTATTCGTATTATTAAAACATTCTATCATTATCTAATCTATTCAGTAATTGATCTAATTGCTGACTTAATTTGATTGTTTCTGGGTGTGTTAAACCAAAGGCTGCTCCAACTTGGATCATTGATTTTCTTGTTGATTCTATGTCTTTTAATAATTCTATATCAAATTTTAATCTTGTCATGAATTACACCAACCTATCTAATTAATGTAATTTCATATTAATGAAAAGCAAAATAGTAATGTATCACCTACCCTTCCTATTTTTTACATACTTGATAGGAAGGTGCTCCTATTTAATATAGAGAGTTAACTATAAATAAAAAGACCACCAAAATCGTTTTAATAAAACGTTTTAGTGGTCCTTAAATTAAATAACTAAACTTACAATAATCGATGATAATACACTTACAAGAGTGGCACCATATAGTAGTTTCAATCCAAAACGCGCGACTATGTTCCCTTGCTTTTCATTAAGACCTTTGACTGCTCCAGCTATAATACCAATCGATGCGAAGTTGGCAAAGGAAACTAAGAATACAGAAAGTATGCCCAGTGTTCGTTCGCTAAATTCATAATTTCCTCCAGATAAATCCAACATGGCAACAAATTCATTTGTCACTAATTTAGTAGCCATAATTCCTCCGGCACTCACTGCCTCAGACATTGGAATCCCCATAATGAAAGCAATTGGAGCAAAAATATAACCTAAAAGCTCTTGGAAAGAAATATTTAACACTAACTCGAAGACATAGTTGAAACCTGCAATTAAAGCTGTATAACCGATTAACATTGCACCTACGACAATGGCAACCTTAAATCCGTCCATGATATACTCACCGAGCATTTCAAAGAAGGATTGCTTTTCATGTTCTTCAATTTCTAATATATCTTCTTTAGCACCTACATCGTACGGATTAATAAGTGTAGCGATGATAAATCCGCCAAATAGGTTTAACACTAAAGCGGTAACAATATATTTTGGTTCTAGCATTGTCATATACGCACCAACGATGGACATTGATACAGTTGACATTGCTGAAGCGCATAAAGTATACAAACGTTGTTTCGAAAGGTGACCAAGTTGTTTTTTCAACGTGATGAAAACTTCTGATTGACCGACCATTAGCGAAGCAACTGCATTATAAGATTCAAGTTTTCCCATTCCATTCACTTTACTTAAAATATAACCAATCCACTTCATAAGAAACGGTAGTACTTTGATATATTGAAGAATGCCAATTAATGCAGAAATAAAAACAATTGGAAGCAATACATTTAAGAAGAATGGACTTTCGCCTTCATTTGCAATACCACCAAATACGAAATTAACCCCTTCAGCTGCTAATTCGAGAAGCTTAGAGAAAACAGCTGCAATTCCTTTCGTTATTAATAAACCAATTTCTGTATTTAATAATAACAATGATAACAGGATTTGAATGATAATCATTATTATAACTGGTTTAATTTTTATCTTTTTTCGATCGGAACTAGCGATCCAAGCTAAAAATAATACAACTAAAATTCCTAAAATTGATATAACATATTGCATATGTAACCTCCTGATGAATTAATATGTGCGCGCTTACAATGGAAGTTACTACTAACATACCGCTTACGCATAGTAACCTCTTTTCACTACAATTGCAATGAATATTTTGCGAATATTAGCGGAAAACAAATAAACAGTTTATTCAAAAGAATATTTCTATTTTGAAGTTTAACCATAAAATAGAATCTTACGCCCAAATTTGTTTTATTAAAAACTAATAACCTCACTAGAATTTCATGGATTCACTAATGCGTTTTCTCGATTTGGGAAAATAAAAAATGCTTAATTGAATCTATACAGATTAACTAAGCATTTATAGTAAAAGGGTTAACTTAAACCATATTTCCTATTCAATTGCTAGACAATACCAACAGAAGCTAATAATACGATAATTAAAATAATAATTTTTCCGTCAATCCTGTTTTCCCACCAGTGATACCATCGAATGGAAATATTTCTCCTTCGAGCTGTGATGTTCCTCATTTCTGAATATTCTAGTTAAATAAAGAATGGCGTCCGAAAGACTAATGAAGATTACCATTTCGTGACGCCTATTAATGTTATTAGAAAATACTAGGCAATATCAATTAATTAACCTATTTGTTGAAAAAGAGAGTGCAATTTAATTTACATTATTACTCAAAACTTCATGGCGTAGTAATTTTGCAGCCTTGACCATGTTCGTTAAAGCAGCGACTGTTTCAGGCTCTTGACGTGTTTTTAACCCACAATCTGGATTAATCCAAAATCGCTCTTTTGGAATAACTTGTAAACTTGCATTTAATATTTCCATCATTTCAGAAACATCCGGTACACGTGGACTATGAATATCGTATACTCCTAAACCAATGCCTAATTCATAAGGATGTTGTTGAAGGGAATAGATCAATTCGCCATGACTTCTTGATGTTTCTAATGAGATGACATCTGCATCAAGGGATTCAATCGGTTCAATAAAATCATTAAACTCCACATAACACATATGTGTATGAATTTGTGTTTCATTTTTTACGCTAGATGTCGCTAACTTAAATGCATTAACCGCCCACGTTAAATAGTCCGACCAATTTTCTTTACGAAGCGGCAGGCCTTCTCGAAGTGCAGGTTCATCTACTTGAATAATTGCAATCCCAGAACGTTCTAATTCTAAAATTTCTTGACGTAATGCTATGGCAATTTGATTTGCAACAACTTCTCTTGGCACATCATTTCTAACAAATGACCAGTTTAAAATAGTTACAGGTCCTGTTAACATACCTTTAACGTGAGCATCTGTTAGTTTTTGAGCAAAGAGTACTTCTTTTAAGGTCATAGGGCTTGTCCATTCAACATCTCCGTAAATGATAGGAGGCTTTACACATCGAGAACCATACGAAACGACCCATGCATTTTGTGTAAAAGCAAAACCTGTTAATTTCTCGCCGAAGAACTCTACCATATCAGTACGTTCAAATTCGCCATGTACAAAAATATCTAGCCCAATTTCTTCTTGTAATTTAATCCAACGGGCTGTTTCCTTTTCAATAAATGCCTCATATTCCGTATCTGAAATTTGCTTTTTACGCCAAGCTGCACGTGTTTTTTTCACTTCAGATGATTGTGGGAAACTACCAATTGTCGTGGTAGGAAAAAGTGGTAAACCTAATACCTGTTGTTGAATCAATCTGCGTTGATCGTATGGTAGTGCTCTTGAAAAATCATTCGCCGTAATAGATTGCATTATTTCTTGCACTCGTTTATTGTTTCTGATTGGATGCGTTGCAAGTGCTTCAATAATCTCCATACTTTCAGAAACAGCCTTTTCTTTGATCCATTTACCATGTTTAATGTAGTGAGTTACATGAACAATCTCACTTATTTTCTCATCCGCAAATGAAAGAGCATTTAATAAAACAGGTTCTAACTTTTGCTCATTTCTAGTAGTAATTGGTACATGTTGTAAGCTACATGACGATTCAATCCAAACTGATTGCGCCTTGCTTAAATACACTACACTTTCAATCTCTGACACGACTTCTGCCAGATTACTAGACCAAATATCACGACCATTTATACAACCGATTGCTAATACTTTGTTATTTGGAAACCCATGTTTCCGAATCGCTTCCTTATTTTCTTTTTTCCCGTGGACAAAATCTAAACCAATTCCTGCAACTGGTAAATTTGATAATCGTTCATAGGATGTCAATGCTTCGAAATAAGTTTGTAGCATAATTTTTGCAGATGGAACACTCTCTGCTAGTTTACTATAGATTTGCTCAACTAATCGAACCTCATCATCTGGAAGGGATTTTGTTAAAGAAGGCTCTTCAAGTTGAATCCACTCAGCACCCGCATCTACTAATTGTTGTATCACTTCTGCATAAAGTGGCAGTAATTGTAGAATAAAGATTGCTTTAGTTTGATCATCATAACCTTTTGATAAATCCATAAATGTATAAGGGCCTATTAAAGTAGGCTTCGCAATAATATTTAGTTCATTTTTCGCTTCTAAAAAATATTCTAGTAATATATTTTCTTTTAGTTTCAATTGTTTTCCATCAAATTCAGGAACGATATAGTGATAATTTGTATTAAACCATTTTGTCATTTCACAAGCGACTACATTTTTTGCGCCACGTGCCATTGCATAATAACGAGTTAGTGCTGTTTCATTATTTAATGATTGATATCGCTCAGGAATAATACCAAACATAAAAGCTAAGTCGAGCATACGATCATATAGTGTAAAATCACCAACCGTAATATAATCGATTCCTAATTCTTGCTGACGTTTCAGATTGTGTAATCGTAGTTCCTTCATTTGCTGATGAAACTGAACTTCTGAAAGGTCACCTTTCCAAAAACTTTCTACAATTTTTTTCCATTGTCGTTGTTCCCCAATATATGGGTAACCAACCACTGTACTAATTACTTCCATTTCGATAAGCCTCCTTTTGTATTACATAACCCAAATAAAAAAGCTATTTCTGAACTTCAGAAATAGCCTTGGACTTATCTATGCACAATTGTAAAAAGCGTAAAAAAATTATTTTTACGTCTCCACTCGCACAGACACCACCTATTTCCTCGTAGGTATTTGGTGTGCACTTAAATAGGCAGGTCTCCTGACTTTTCATCAACGCAATTCAATGCCTTCCCATTCTCACAGTGGCTTCTTTTGAATTGCTCCGAATTTACAGTTGCGGGACAGTGTTGGATTTTCACCAAGCTTCCCTTTTAAGCTTATTTTCATAAGCACCTATTTCGACACGTTATGTAATTCATTTCATTATACATAAAAAATTGAAATGTTCAATTAATTCTTATTATTTTTTCTAGTATTGTAAATAATTCTTGAAGGATTTTGGCATTTTACAACTGGTATATAAAAAAGAAACCAAATTTCAAATTGGTTTCTTTTCATTAAGATATGAGCTAAATCTATTCCTTCGAATTTTGATTAGTAGACGGAATTTCACTATAAATTTCCGTTAAAACATATCCTCCATCGCTACTATTATCCTTCACTTCATTCAACGCATCTAAATCATTAAAATGCCACCATTCAGATGCTAACGGTGTAAGCCCGGCTTTTGTATTATAAGTTTGAAGATTGATGGCTGCTTCGTTCATTTTGTCAGATAACTTAACATTTTTCCAAGCTGTTGGAGAAATGGCTGAAACAGGGTATTTGAATGTAGCTGAGGCGAAGCTCAACTCGTGAATTGGTGTCGGCATTGTATACTCTGTATAGTTAGTGATTTCATTAACTGCATAATTTCCAATCACAACCGACTCAATTGAGTTTACCTTTGCTAAGCTTACATCGATTGCATAACCAACTTGATGATTCGAAACATTTGTTGCAATAAACCAATTGATCGACCATGGAGCCGTACTAATTCCAGCAGCAACCTCAAAATCAATCGTAGCTAGTTTAGATAATTCATTTACAATGGCTTGTTGAGCAGCATAAGGTCGATATCCTTCGTAGATAAGCAAAGAGTTCCCATCCGCTAATGCGTATTGCTGTGCGAGATGAATCTTTTTAGACATGGAATATAATACAGGGACTATGAATTCTTCTTTTCCAAGTCTCTTATTGAAAGTTTTACCTTGGTAAAGAGGTTGTCCTGTAATATTAGGAATTGACTTTCCTGAAGATACATATTTAGCAGAATACGTATTGGTATTATCATAAATAATGGACGGGATTACATCTGGCAAATTAATAAAACAATACTTATGCAATACCCATCCATTTGAAGTTTCATTTTGTATGAACCACCAATCACCATCCTCTTGGATGATTTCAAAAGCAGTACCTGGTTCAAGTAGCTGAACAGTTTTAGAATCTTGACTTGCAGATTCTTTTAACTCTAACTGAACAGAAGTAAATCCTGTTGCACCGATTACTGGCAATTCCAGATCTCCCTCGTATAGTTCTGGTTTAGGAGTGGGAGGTTGTACAACAGTCGGAATTTTTTCTTCAGGAGTTGCTATTTCATTATTTAAATCTTCATTATCTTCTACTTCATTGCTAGAAGACGAAGCTGAACAGGCTGATAGTAGAAAAATAAATGCCAACAGAAGTGGGAAAAAAATAGAATATTTTCTACTAAATAATCTTGTCATATATCCTCCTCCGTTAAGCAAAAATCATTATATAGATATAATATAATAATAATAGATGCAACGGATAAAAGATATAGAATCCCCATTTTAAAATTTTGGATTTCTTACCTTGTTTTCCTTTATACAATAGTAGTAAAGGGATCGCTAAAAATATTGCTAATTGATTTGCCCACAACCAACCATAATCATAAATGGAATGAGCAACATGAAGCACACCTATAACCGAAAAACTAAGCAATTGCTTACCGATATCTCCCCTAAATAATCCAAAGAACAATATCCATAGTACCCCGATATAATACCAATCAGCAGGAACAGCTAGAATACAGCAAGCAATTATTCCAAGTACTCTTAAATAAAGTGGATACTTTTCGTTTTTCGCAATTGTTAATGCGATTAACCCTAAAGCTAACGACCAAAAGACACTCGTTCCGCGCCACCATGTGATATGGAAATAGATAACGTATGGAAAATGTGATATTGCAGCGAAAATCAGTAACCTTTTAATGTATTTATGTACATTCGAAGTGTAAAAATATCCTTCAGCAATTAAATAACACATAATCGGTGCTACAACTCTTCCTGGTATGCGAGATAGTGCCCCTTCCAAACTACTCTGATCAAGAAACATCGCAAACATATGATCAAAAAACATAAGGATAATTGCGATATATTTTAGTTGGTTTGAAGTCATTTCTCTTTGTATGACAGTTGTGTTTGTGAGTAGCATTTGAATCTCCCTAACTTCTCTAAATACTTTTTTATAACGATAAGATTTTTTATTAGTGTGGCCTCTTTTATGAGACTCTAAAAATTATTATGAAAAATTATTTTTGTTACCTAATGTTTACTTTTCGTTGGGTTATTTTTTTATTTCCTCACAAAATAAAACCAAAATTAAAAACCCCTAATCAGCAGGGGTTTTCATTATGGTTATCAAGAGTTACTGCACAATACTAGGACGAAGAAATTAAAATCATTTACCCCTTTTTATCAGTGAATTGACTATTTCCACACGCTCGCCAACTGTATTGATAGGAATCGCATACCCAATACCAAGATTCAAATTTCTTTCCATTTGATTGATTAAATATAGGATAAGACCAACAAGGTTATCATGATCCAATAATTCAACTTTTGGCTTAGCCTGTTTCAGTTCTGTTAACATATAAGAAAGCGGTCCATGTTTGGCATTTACTATGCCAACTAATTCTCCATCCGCATTAAATAATGGACCACCAGAATTTCCGAAGTTAATAGATGAATCAAGTCGAATTAATTTAAAATCATTCAACGGTTCAAATCCTGCAATATTGGCTGAAAGTGCAGTGATCTTTTTTATATTCAAAGGAAATCCAACTACAAATGCCTCCTGCCCAATCTTCACCGTTGATGAATCTCTTATATCAACCCCTTTACCAAGGGACTTACTAACTTCCAAAATTGCAATATCTGTTTTGGAATCATTGAAAATAACATTACATTTTTGAGCATTACCTTGACCTGAAAATCTTGCTGTATTTACAAGTTTAGGCTTAATGCAATGAGCACATGTTATGATTTTAGTACCATCACCAATCAATACACCTGTTCCAGACGATACTATTTTCTTCTCTTCTGTATTATTAAGAACACAGATATTTACCACTGAGTCCTTGATCTTATCGAATTGTTTTGAAAAATCCATCGGTAATCCCCCTCGGTTATCATCTCCTCCTGATTTTGTAGTATATGAAAGTATGTACGTCTCTCGTAAATCGTTCACCTATATATAAAAAAACCGCCTTCCTATTGTGAGGAAAACCATTTCTGGAAGGATACTAATTCCCATCCCATTCTCCACCATTGAAATAATAGCTTGGTCATCTGACAGTTCAAATTTAATATTAGGGGTAATATGGGTTTCTTTTAATACTCGTATAAGGTCATTATCACTCCCTTTTTTCGATTTGATGAAAGGTTCTTCTTAGGAGCAATTCTTATTTTAATAGGTGTCTTGGCTGCACAGTTTAATTTTAAGAAAATTCTTATGAGGAAAAGTTTTCATCAAACAGCGGATGGTTCTAAAGCACAACTAAAAATCTAATGAGAACATATGAACAAACTACTTAATAAAAACAGGCGGTATCTCTTAATAGATACTACCTGCTTTAACAATCTCAACCTCAACATTAGGTATAATCTTTACATTTTTAAACTCTTCATCCCAATTGATTTTCTTCCACAGTTCCGGATCATCAATCGATAATCTCATTCAGATACCAGAAGAGTCACTGTTTTATTTATTAATATCAATTATTCTTATTATTTTGTACCGCTCACCATATTTATCTTCAAATTTCCTAATTTGCTCTTCAGTATAGAAATGGGCAACTTTATAGCCATTCTGATGATATGCTTCCGCAATTCGAGTAGGCTGTTCCACATTACTTGGATAGTAAGTCGGCATTAATGTGGAAATTCGATCATATGTAAGGATATTTGTTCTCTTACTCTTCTCATGATTTAATTGATAAAGCCCCTTAAATACTGCTTCAAAACTACCAGAGGATGTTTTGGCATAGGCAAACAATGCTGTTTTTTGATTTAACTGATACATTCTCTTTTGGAAATATGCTTCATTTTCCTCTTTGTCGGTGTTGAATTCCGTAAACACTTCCTCATTTTCAAGAAGCTCGTTATTCCATGTACCATTCGGGAAAAATTTCAATCGTTTGATATCTGTATCCTTTTCAAATTTATGCGCTGCCCCACTACCTTGTAAGCCTTCATATCCAGCCCCAAACACATTACAACAATCCACTACTCTCCTTAATGAAACATTGTCATCCGCATCAATGTACCCTTGCTCAATATAAGTTTGTGGATCATAATCTTTTTCCAGATCCCAAGGAATAAACCATGGTTCCTTTGTAAGCAAAAGAATCTTTTGAACAACCTCGTCGATCTTTTCATGAATTTTCTCAACAGGCTGTGTCGCATCGATTCGTACAAACTCACAGTTTAAAGCATTCACAATATCATTTTTTCTAATTTCATCTAATGATTGATTTAGTTCCGTTTTATGATGTTCTTCGTCAATTTCGACTGCCAAATTAAACTGCGGAAAATACAAATCAATTAATCCATATTCAAGTTTCTCATTGTTTGTCGATCGAATGACATACTGTTGCGTGTTTATCTTAATATCATAATTATCAAGTAAGTGCCAAATTCTCGTAATGATGTAGTTCTCATCATTTTTCTTATTTGTTTTTGCTAATTGTCTTTTCACATAGTCGTATCTGTTCATTGAATTATTGCCACCTCTAGATTTGTTTCCATCCTATCTTATCCTAAATGCGAGGAATGTGAGTAGAAAAAGCTTCATTTGTACCGGATTTAGACGACTTTGTTTTGACTAGGTTCCGATTGGAATTTTTTATGAAAACTCATTGGAAATTTGAGGCATCTGTTCCATTGAAAAACCATTTACAGAAAATATCCTTCAAAATGGTATTTTAATTTATTTACTTGGCAAAGATGTAAATGAATACAATAAATGGAGGAATTAACATGGAAACCACTATGAGTGTGGATGAAGTAGTTCGTAAAATTGCAGAATTAGTGCAAAGAGAAGGACAGCCTCTTCGTAAGAAAGAAATCAAAAAGACAAATCCAGAATTAATGAAAAATGCACTATATTATTTCCCAAGCTGGGAAGACGCTATTGAGAGAAGTACGAAGTCGTAAATTTCAAGAGCTTAGGGAGAAATAAATTTATAGGTTGGAAACTTTTGTTTCCAACCCTTTTTTTCGTTTATCTATCTGAACAAACAATTGAAAAATGAATGTCATATCATTATTCCCCACAGCATTTCTTAAATTTCTTGCCACTTCCACATATACATGGACCATTTCGACCGATTTTCCAAAACTTATCTTGAATCATTTTTTTCAATACTCCCCCGAAACAATCAAGATATCCTGCACTCGTTTTGCTCGTTTATATAAATCTGCATTGTAAAGGCCGACATATTATTGCCTCCATCTAGTGAGATTGCTTCTAACGAAGTTGTTCAAAAATATTAAAAATAACGGAATAAATCACTATGTAATTCACCGTCTTCCTCATAAACAACTTCATCACATATTATACAATAGCCTGCTCCGTCTTCTACTTCTATATAGCAATAGCAAACTGGGCATTGTTTTTCCTCTGTCATAATATTCACCTAATTTCTATACACTCTGTTTCTATAGTAAATGAAATTTTTCTCAAAATCATTAACAATAGTGTTTCGAATGTTTTTAATTTCAATTATCAAAACTTTTTACAAAATAGATTACTGCCTTTACACAGATTTTTCAATGCATAAAAAGCCACCACTTGATGCTTGCATATATTACTATAATCATATGGACAGTTACATTTGCTTTGAATGATATCCTTGTTTGGGCTTAACGCTATATAAACTTCATAACTTTCACTTCCTAGAACTTCTATACTATATTCATCTGCGCCTAACTCAATAATTTGTTCAACCAGATCCTGTCTATAGTAGGTATTTCCACGCTCAAGTATGATTGGTTCGACATACTGTTCAAAATTATTCAGATTCATTCTTAATTTCTCCTAGGTATTTCTTTATTAGCTGTTTTGCTTGTTCGACTCCACCCTTAGTTAAGTAAATCGATTTTGCTTTGTTGCTTCCTCTTAAATAGTCTTGTTCTATTAATTGGTTAAGCGCCTCAAATGAATACCCCTTCCAGCTTCTTCGCATTGTTTCTGGTAGATCTTCCTCTTTCCATGATGTTAGATATAGTAATAATAGCGTTAATTCTTCGATTTCTTTTTTCATTGATTTTCTTACTCCATCCTAAATGGTAGATTTACTAAACATCTTATGTATCCTATTATACAATGGAGAAAACGAACTTGAAGAGGAGTTTCATATGCTTACAGTTGAAAACACACCAAATTTAACCGGAGTTTTACTTAAAGGAGATCAGGAGGATTTTGAGGATTTATATAACGCGCTACATAATTTGGTAGGCACTGAGGAAACCGTAAAGGATCATTATCAAGTACGAATTCGTGTACTTGGTCTTTGCTACGATTTACGCCATGCAAATATGGGACACCGAAATGCGTTTTTTAAAAGCCACGGACTAGATGATGAACAAATGGCTTTCCTATCACTTGTGGGTTCCAAGCACAATCTATATCTATCTTTCGAAACATTGTGGCCCGAACTTCTGTTTATTGTCTTTTCACTTGAGAATTTTATTCAAACCTATTCAAAACGTGAAAAGGCCCATGCATGGGATGCAAATATTATGACTGCCCGGAAGTTCCAATCGATTGTTGCGAAATTACTTGAGGAAACATTGACTTCTGGCCAATTCAGTTCCTTAAAAAAGATGATGAACCCCACATCTCTTATGTACAAAGGATTTTTCACGCAATACATAGATATACAAAATATAGATTGGCTTCAAATGAGTAAAGCACAACGTCTTAAAAAGTTAAGTATTTTAGCCAAGCGATTTACACAGGATTCTTCGGATTATCAGTTAGTAAAGGCAGAGATTGAAGCAGCCGCAAAAAGAAACAGCTGCCATCCATCTGAAATTCGATTTGCTCAGGATTACCCGGATGAAATTGTGTGGTGATGATGATAGAGGACCACCACTCTAAAACAACTTGAAAAAAATCCATTACGATGAATTCTGAAGAAGCTTCAAAACATGTAACACTGGAAATTCGACGCAAAAATTTTAAACGTGGTCGAGTAAGACCAAAAGATTTATGGAGGTTGGGTCAAATCACTTTTACAGTGCAGCTCCTTTCGGATGGTAAATTTGGTTAAATAACGTGCACCTGGTGCACAAACAATAATAGGAGGAACCAACATGACATTAAATACAATCAATTTAATGGATGCATTTATCATCGAAACAGTTCGAAGTAACGGGGTTTCAAATGAGGAAATAATACAAAAAACACTTAATAAAGATGTGGATACGTGGAGAGAGTTTTCTAAAGACTTTAAGTTTGAAAGACTAATAGAACTTGCTGAAGACGAGGAAGCATTTAAATCTATTATTGAAGATGGTTATAAAGTTAGTTTCGTTACAAGAAATGGACTGAAAAACCTGATGAGACTAAAATTCCAAATTACCGAAAATGACTATGAACAAGTAGAAAACGGATACCTTAACTTAGAAATTAGTGAGGATCAGTTAGCTGGTATTAAACAATTCATTTCTGGGAATTGGAATATTCATGAAATCGAGCGAAATGAATCGACAGTGAAAGTGAATATTACGGTTGGATGATTTCTAATTAAAACATAGGCTGGCAAAACCTTTCTTTTAGCAGTGCTGTTACTAGTTGGGTTATGTCTAGTCGTTTAAAGTATAGTCGGAATAATTCCGCTTAACTTGGAAATAAAATAAAAAATAGCCGAAATAGGCGGAGGGATTCCGGTTAAAACCCTGAAAAACGTAAAAAAGAGGGGTTTTATTTCACATAACCGGAAAAACTCCTCTTATTAGCCCTCAAAACAAGCATCATTCAGCCAATAAAGGAAAAATTTCCAGTTATTTCCCTCCACTAAACTATATAAAAGAAACGAAAAAAGTGAAATAACAACGCTGATTTCACTTTTTTATTTATCTAAGCTAACTATAATAGAGCAGCCTGTTTCTCCGCTAGCTCAATTTCAAAACCTAAATCTTTTAACATCACATAATCTTGGTTCTCTTCTTGTCCAGCTGTTGTTAAATAATCCCCTACGAATATACTATTTGCAGCATACAATCCCAGTGGTTGCAGGGATCCAAGGTTTACTTCACGACCGCCGGCAATCCGTATTTCTTTTGTCGGATTAATATAGCGGAATAAAGCTAATACCTTTAAGCAATAACGAGGATTTAATTCTTTTGTACCTTCAAGCTTTGTTCCGTCGATGGCATTTAAAAAGTTAATCGGTATAGAATCAGCATCTAGTTCTCGTAATGCGCGAGCAATATCAATAACGTCCTGTTTCGTTTCTTTCATTCCGATAATTGCTCCAGAACATGGAGATAGGCCATGTTTTTTCGCAATTTCCACCGTATTTACTCGATCTTCATACGTATGAGATGTTGTAATGTAATCATGGTGACGAGCAGATGTGTTCAGATTGTGATTGTAGCGATCTACACCAGCATCTTTAAGTTGTTCTGCCTGCTCTTCTTTTAATAAACCTAAACATGCACATACTTTTAAACCGTATTTTTCTTTAATTTCTTTAACAGCTTCACTTACAACATTCACATCTTTACGAGTTGGCCCTCTACCGCTTGCTACAATACAAAACGTTCCAATGTTATTTTCAAAAGCCTGCTTAGCACCTTCTAAAATTTCTTCTTTTGTAATGAATGGATATTTTTCGATCGGTGCAGTAGAGATTGACGATTGTGAACAATATCCACAGTTTTCCGGGCAGTAGCCACTTTTTGCATTAATAATCATATTCAGCTTAACTTTTTTACCAAAGTAATGTTTGCGGATGGTAAAAGCACCTTGCATAATTGGTAATAATTCATCATCATCAGCCTCTAAAAATGCCATTGCCTCTTCATCAGTTAAAACTTTCCCATCAATTACTTCTTGAGCAAGTGTAATCCAGTTCATCATAAGACCCCTTTGTTATTTTATTGGTATGATTTTTAAGGTTTTTTGAAGTCTGTAAGCAAGAATACTGGCAAAAATCGCAAGTACAAAATCCTTTGGCATTGGTGGAATCATCCACAGCCAAGCTAATTGATACGAAAACCCTTCTGGTGCTGCAAACCATAGCTTGTACGCGCCATACATCCAGTTCGTACCTAAAATGTAGTTTAAAAATGTGGCAAATAGAGCTGCAATAATATATGACTTTCGCGTTTTGAAGCGCTCAACGATCAGCCCGGCCACATAAGCACATAAAATAAATGTAATTATAAAACCAAATGTAGGTGATAGAATCGATGAAATACCACCTTTAAATCCTGAAAAGACCGGTGCTCCAGCTAAACCAATTAGCATATAAACTGTACAAGCAATCGCCCCTTTTTTGCTACCTAATATGAGCCCAGCTAATACGGCAAAAAAGGTTTGTAAAGTAATCGGTACACCACCGACTGTCAGGAACGGAACAATTGATGTAATATTTGCGCCGATCATCATTAAGGTTGCAAATACTCCGCAATAAATTAAATCAACCGTTCGCCATGACTGAACTTTCGATATCGTTTCCATAATAGCCTCCTTTACGTTAACCGATTAAAATATGTTGTTAACGTAAAATATAAATAATAAACCAGTTTACGTCAACTGATAAATTACTATAGTTAACGTAAAATCGATAGAGTTACTAGAATTCAGATATACTACTCACTCGCATCAATAAAAAAATAATAATAAAATAAACGCCAAAACCTCTATGGGCATAAGAGGTATCACAGAAAAAGTTAAAATATTCAATGGATCTTTTAAATTAGAAACTAATCTTCAAGAGGGGTTAACTATTGTAATAAATATTTCCGAAAGGAGTGAGCAACTTGACTTCACTTCTTATAGTTGATGATCACCCTATTGTTTTAGAAGGAACCAAAAATCTTTTTCAAGGAATTAAAGATATAGATGTAGAAATAGAAACTGATTTCACAAAAGTACTTAAAAGAATCGCAACTGAACCTTTTGATGTGTATTTAATTGATATTAATATGCCTTTAAATGGGATAACTTTAGCACAACAGATAAAATCCATGCAACCAACGGCATCTATTATACTTTATACCGGATATAACGTTTCTGATTATTATCCCCTACTTTTAGAAAAAAAAGTCGAAGGTATTCTGTCTAAAACAGCTTCTAAAGAAAAGATAATACGTACCATTTATTCAGCGATTAACAAGGAAATGATTCTCTCATTGGATTTTTTAGACTTTCTAAATAATATGTTTAAACTACAAACGATGAAGTCTAATCTCCAGTTAACTGAAAAAGAAAAGAAGATATTAAGACTTATTACAGAGGGGTACACCAATAAAGCCCTAGCTGTAGAATTAAAAGTAACCCAACGAACTGTTGAAAGATATTTATCTCAAATATTTGCTTTGTTAAACGTAGAATCTAGAGCAGATGCTGTTAAATTCGTTGAGAAACATAATTTACTTTGAGCAAATTAGCTGATTGGGATATTCCAATCCCGTTTAACAAGCAAAGATATGATTGTTCTTACACTGGGTTTATCCAATGTAAGAACGATAAATTGGTCCAAAAAACTACTTAATAACTATATTTTCAAATTCAACAAAAACCATCCAAGTTAAATTTGGATGGTTTTTTGAGTTCGTAAAACCCATCATGTTTAACTATTTTTAATTATTAAATTTCCTATTTCAAGTTGCTTAGTAGATTTTTCTTCATTCACACAGTCCAATATTACTTCAATTGAATGTTTTTCAGATTCAACAAAAGAAATAGTTTGTCCCCCAAGTGAAACAATGATTGTACTATCTCGTATTTCATACTCTTGAAAAAGTGCTTTAATAATCTTTTTATCATGTTCAGTCAATATGCCATAAATCCTTACTTCTAATATCCCATTAATGTTCGTCTCCCTACTATTCGGTACCATGTACTGTTGCATATATGCTTTGCTTTTTTCATCATTAAGCTGTTGTAAGAAAAATTGAAAAGGCATTCCTTCAAATTTAGGCAAATATGAGTTTTTCCAAGGCATCGTCTTACTTAGTAGATTAAAGAACCATTTATATTTTAATGGTTCTGGCGCTGATACTTCAATGTTTTGTCTTAAAAGCTTTTGATAGGTAGCTTCAATATCATCTACTTCTAACGCAAAACCAATAAGTCCCCTATGCCCACTATGATAATCCTCAGTCCAACTTTTTATCCATCCCCCACCATTAATTGTTTTAATTCTAATCAGTTCAAAGTATTCACTCCCAATCCATATGTTCGATACCTTAAAGCCTCTTGTACCTTTACCCCATTTTGGCTCATATGGAAGACCTAGTGAGTGGACTTTTTTTATAAAACTTTTATCTTCTTGTACAAAACTATCAACATTTACAACTAAATGGTCAATCTTCAAATAATACACCTCCAAAATTATTAATACTAATGAAATAAACCCCATAGAAAGTTGTCGTTATTTGTTTATGTTCCTTCCTAATTTTAACTTTACCGTTAATTTATGTGAAATCCTTCCTATCCACTAATCAAACTAAACTATGAATATTCTTATTCTATAATAACCATAATTGTGTATTAAGATTCCTTTTTATCCTTTCCTATGCAAACCTGGGCCGAGGGGACGCTTTGGAAAAGGGTCGAGTAGTCCCACCCGCTATATGTTACGACCTATGCTCAGCCGCACTGCCTGTCCTCCTATTCCCTTTAATCTTCCTCCCCCAAAGTAAAATCTAGTTCGATTGGTTTTATTTCACGTATCCGCGCTGGTCTACGTTTTTCTTTTGCTTCGACTAAATAGTTCTCAAAGTTAGTGGGGCTAAATAATGTGCTCGGCCTTAAGTAAGTTTTCATTTTTGGATCACGTAGCCATTGTTTTACTTTGACATTAATTACATCTTTAAAGTCCTCTAGTTTGTAGCCTTCTTTTAATCTAGCATTAATGAACCTCTGGGTTGAAAGATTGTTAATGCGATAGTTTCGATTTGTTTTTTTGTTTAAGTACTCAATAACTTCTGCAACAACGTCGAGACTTTTCTCGACAATATGTTTTTTCTTTTTTATTTCTTCTTTAAATTCTTCTTTTATATATGGCACTTCTTTGTCCTCCAATTCTGGTACAAACTGGCCGACAATTGTAGAATCTTTTGTATTTTTGTTGCAGTCGTTTTGACTTACAATGGCATGAGAAATTTCTGAGTGAACTTCCGGGTGTTGTCCAACACCAACAAGGGTTTCACTGATGGGGTCATATTGCATACCTAGTTGACGATACAATTCCTCGTAATCAATTCGATACCATTTCGTTTTCATGACTTTAGCTGGGTTGTAGACATGGGTCGAAATAATGATGCGATCCTTTTCTAAGCTCAAAAAGCCTCGACTAATCGTCTTCTCCGAATAAAAAGGAAATTGCTTATGCCAATTCATGTACGTATGCCTGTACCAAGTATAACCGTCTTTTTTATAGGGCGAATTCAACAAACGATAATCTGTTTAGGTTTAAATGCCAATCCCCAATTATGTAAGTGGTTAGCTAGTTTCAATATCCCAATTTCTTTAGCAATATTCAATACAATATCCCTTACTTCTCTTCCATTCAAAAACTTATCTAATTTTTCATTTGTAACATAGGTATTTAATACTGTTTCTAATGCAGGAGATTCGAACATCATAACTTCACTATCATGATAATCAGTATAAAAGATATCCTCTATTAATTGATCTTCCTCCAAAATTTTATAAAAGTCAGAATCTACAATACCAATTTTTCCATTAAACTGTCGTTCATTTAATATATTTATTACCTCTATTACTTTTTGTTTCCCCCCCACCTGCGTAATGCCCACTGTATCACCAGTTTTTAAAAATTTATTATAAAGATTAAAATCTTTCGTACCCTCTACAATTATATATAACCCTTTAAATGTGGTGTCTTGCATAATTGCATTTGCAGTTCTTTCAGGTGTCATATGCTCAAACATTTATTCCACCCCTTTTAATTCAACTTTCAAATCCCAGTTATTTGAAATAATATCTGGGGAATGTGTTGCTATTAGAATATCTAGTTTATTTATTTTGTGAATCTCCTTCAAATCTGAAATAAATTTATTTTGCCATGAAATATGTAATGATATTTCTGGTTCATCAATTAAAATTAAAGAATTAGGACTAGTATTAAATATTAAATGATAAAATAATATCAACTCATTTTTTCTCCAGAAGAGAGTTGTTCCAGTGGAATTTCTCTATAATTATCTCCCTCTTTAAGTACTGTAGATTTAAAGGAAAACCCCTCCTCTTTATTTACGAATAACTTTTTATGGTTAAATCTTTCATTTATAATTTTTAATAACAATCTAATTTTTTCTGCTATTTCATCAAATATACTTAATTTCTCAAAGCTATCTTTAACATATAACTTCAGAACATTTTTCACTGTATCTTCTGGTTTATCTATTAAAAGAAGATCTGAATTTTTATCAGTTTCCACTAAACCAACTTCATCAAGTAGACTACGTTTATCCTCTAATGCTTTAAGTTCATCATTCAAATCAACCTCTGATACGTTACGATTTCCTCTTTTCAATTCGTTTACTAGTCTATTAGGGTATGTTCTATCTAACTTGGAAGACAACTCTGTTGACTCAGTTAATTTTTGTTTAATTAATTCAGTTAACTCTCTTGAAAATTTTTTAACAGTTTCAATAGGGGCTCGATCAGGATTTTCAAAATTGAAAACTCGTTGCGTTTCGATTAAAGAAACTTGTACCCTCTCAAATCTTTCAATAAACCATAAAGGTAGATCAAGATCTTTTAAAAAAATATTATTATATCTTCTGTAATTCCCACCGAATTTCTCAACTATTTCTAATGAATTATAGAGTTCACCGTTATATCTATGTTCCCATGTATCACTACCCACTCGTCTTAAAGTATTACTCATTCTTGCAATACTCAACGCTTCTCTTCTAATTGCATCTGGAGTATATACATCCAATTCTAGTAAAAATGCTTCTTCTTCTTTTAATTCTTTTCCTTTTTGACTAATAGAAAGCGAAACTTCTCTTTCTTTAGATTCATTCTTAAAGATTTATTTCCCAGAAAACATTATCTTCAAATTTAAATATAAAACTATCATATTCTACGTTTGTAAGCTTATAAAATTCGCCTTTAAAAAAAGCCTCTACCATTTCTAATATTTTCGTTTTCCCTAAACCATTCTCACCAATTACAATTGTTATTCCTCTATCAATATTTAGTTTGATATCATGATCAAATATTCCAAATAACTTTTTGATAGATATTTCCTTTAACCTCATTAAAAAAACCACTCCTTTAATAATAATTTATACTAATATTCATATTAAAAAATTAAGTATGCAGTAATTATAACCCAAATATTGATATATTTTACATTTATATAATTCTATTGGTATTTTAATCAACTTACACATTTTGCCCTGTGGAGTGGATATATTTTAAAATGAAGGTTTAGTTGTACAAGCTGGTGTAGGTTTTTGGCGTTCATTTTGTTCTTAATTATGGAGACGGCGGGAGTCGAACCAGCGTCCAGAAACTCCAATACTTAAACTTATACGCGTGTATTTTGCCAATTTGCATTTCTTACGCTCATTTGCCGACAAACAGGCGTCCTGTGCACTAGCTAGGAAATCTCTTGGCGGTGACTAAAGCGGCACCACCGACCGTATCCCACTAAAGTTGAGCCCAACGTAGTCCACATGGGCGATGGACAGGCTGAGCGCTAAGAGACTCGAAACGCCACACCTAAGATAATTTCTACTATATAATAAACCAGCTTGGATGATTAAACTAAGCTAGTTTCACTCATTTATGGAGACCTCGGTAGTCTCTACCACAATTACAGACTGAAATGCCCCTATAAAAATGATTCCTCCTAAGTCGTGATATAACTTAGTACGACCTCCATTAAGTACACGATTCAATCTAGCAAAGTATCTACAACAAAAATCGATTCTAAGTAGTATCCTCTCACATACTCCCTTTCCCTAATCCCCATAAATTTTATGAACAAAATGATTTTTTTGTTGTTTTTATTTTTTATATTGAAAACGGTTACAAATTTATTTGCAGCAATTAGTATTTTAAATACATTACATATCTGGAGCTAGAAAGGAGGACAATTATGACACTCGCAAGACTGATCGTTCCATCTATTTGTATTTTGATAGGTGTCGTTTACTTAATCATGACATTAACTTTACCTGCTGCTCGGCTTGGGGATGCTGATGCACCTAAATATTTCCCTATGATCGTTGCGATTTTCTTTATCGTGATGAGCATTGTGTATTTTATTAAAGAATTTTTAGCTCATTATGAAGTTAGTGAAGATGTAAAGAAAGTATTTAAAAAAGATACTTTAATCTTAATAATCGCAACGCTTGTATTTTCACTAATATACACTTTAATTTTTGAGCGTTTAGGTTACTTAATTTCAACCATTTTATTCTTAGGTGTACTTTTATTCTTAGTTAATGGTAAAAACAAATGGCTTACAAATATTCTCGTGTCTGTTCTATTCAGTATCGGGACTTGGTACGTATTCACACAATTATTAGATGTAAGTTTACCATAATCATATGATTTCAAATTGGAGGTGAAAGTATGGATTTACAAGGATTATTAGAAGGTTTTCTAACCGTTATGCGACCTGAAAATTTACTATATGTAGTATTCGGTGGATTTTTAGGGACTATTGTAGGGATGCTTCCTGGGCTTGGACCTGCTACTGCTATCGCAGTATTAATACCGATTACATTCGGGATGGACCCAATTAGTGCCTTAATTTTAATGGCGACAATTTATTACGGGGCGATGTATGGTGGATCTTTAAGTTCAATTTTGATTAACACACCTGGAGATGGATCTGCAGTAGCTGCAACATTCGACGGGTATCAAATGGCTAAACAGGGGCGTGCAGGACAAGCGATTGCTATTACAGCAATTGGCTCATTAGTCGGTGGTGCATTCGCAGTATTCGGCTTCGTTTTATTAGCAGAGCCATTAGCAGGTTTTGCGTTACAGTTTGGTCCAGCTGAGTATTTCTTATTAATGCTATTTACATTATCAGCCGTTGTATCCTTATCGATGGGGAATATTATTAAAGGTTTCATCTCAATGGGAATCGGTCTGATTATTAGTACAGTTGGAATTGACTTACAAAGTGGTGTAGACCGTTTCACATTTGATAACGTTTTACTATCAGACGGGATTGATTTCCTAGTTGTTATTATCGGTATTTATGCTGTCGGTGAGATTTTGTACAACTACTTAACAATTAACAATCCATTAGAGCAAAAAACAAAATACGGAAGAGTATGGATTTCGAAACAAGATTGGAAGGATTCAAAATGGGCGATGTTCCGCGCTTCTCCAATCGGTTTCTTAATCGGTATTTTACCAGGTGCGGGTGGCTCGATCGCCTCATTAATGTCTTATACGACTGAAAAGCAATTATCGAAACATCCAGAGAAGTTTGGTAAAGGTGCTATTGAAGGTTTAGCTGCTCCTGAAACTGCGAACAACGCTGCTGCAGTTGGTGCGTTCGTTCCATTACTTACAATGGGTATTCCTGGTTCTGGTACTACAGCTGTAATGTTAGGAGCCCTAATTATGTTAGGGGTAAAACCAGGTCCATTATTATTTGAAAGCGATCCAAATATTGTATGGAGTTTAATTAATGCTCTGTTCTTCGGTAACATTTTCTTATTTTTAATTAATATTTTCATGGTTGGAGTTTTCGTAAAAGTGCTAGATATACCAGCACGTGTCCTGTATCCAATCATCTTAATATTAGCATTCATCGGAGCTTACACGATGAACTATGTCATCATTGATTTCTATATTCTATTAATCTTCGGAATTGTAGGATTGATCATGAAAGTGTTGGACTTCCCAATTGCACCGCTCATTTTAGCAGTAATTGTCGGTTCTGAAATGGAACAGAATTTCAGAAAAAGTATCGTTGCGTCAAAAGGAAGTATAGATATTTTCTTTAGTTCACCGATCGCGATTACTTTAGTAGTGTTAATCGTTCTATCATTAGTGTATCCAATTTACATGTCCTACCGACAAAAGAAACGTTTACAATCTCAATAAGATAAAAGCTGATACGATTAAGTATCAGCTTTTAATAAACTTCACAATATATTTTCGTTCTGGTCTTCCGACGATACCATAAACGAGCTCTGCTTTAATCTCGTTTGTTGATACTAAATACTCTAAGTAACGTCGGGCTGTTGTTCTTGAAACGCCCATTTTTTCTGCCATTTCTTCTGTTGTAATGTAGTCTGCAAAACCTTTTAAAATATTGCGAGCGTTTTCAAGAGACAGTGGGTCAATTCCTTTAGGATATTGAGCTTTTTCTGTATGTACTTCCTTATTAAAAATGGAATCGATAAACCCTTGATCGATTTCAACTTGATTTTCCATCAGCATTTTCTTTTGAGCATAGCTTTGAATTGTTTGCTCTAGTTTTTCAAATGTTAATGGCTTAATGAAGTAGTACAATACACCATATTTTAAACATCGCTCAACATGATCCTTCTCCGTAGAGGCACTAATAACAATTATATCAATCTTAGGAAACTGACTACGGATTTCTGGAATCAGCTCAATACCAAGTTTATTTGGTATGTAAATATCGAGTAAGATTAAGTTTACTTCATTATTCTTTTGAAGAAAGTTTATAACTTCATCACCCGAACCGACAGTACCAATGACATTTACTCCTTTTATTTTGTTAAGTAACTGTTGATGGATGGAAGCGATTCTAAAATCATCCTCAACGATTAACACTTGTATCATAGTATCACCTCATTTAGTTTTGGTATTTTTGGTATCGAAACAGTAAAGATTGTTAGTTGTTCTTGATTTAACTCAATGACACCATTATATTTTTGAACAATTTTTTTGACATTGTATAGTCCGAAACCGTGGTCCTTCTCTTTTTTCGATGATATACCCTTTTCAAAAATATTTTGGATATTATCAAATTTTATGCCAGGACCATCATCAGAAATTTCAAATATTATGTCGGTTCCTATGTCACTTGCAAAAAACGTTACCACTCCTCCAAATGGGTTAACGGCTTCAATGGCATTGTCTATTAAATTGCTTAATAAAACGATCAAATCATTTTGATCTATATGTTCAATTGGAGAATCGATATAGCTATTTTCATCAATGTAAAATTTAATTTTCATCTCTGATGCTTTTGCAAGCTTGCCTACAAGAATTGCTTGAATATTTTTGTCTTGTATTTGGTTAAATAATATTTCATTTTGAATATCTTGTTTGTTCGATTGTTTTTGGATTAACTTAACCGCTTCATCATACTCTTTAAGCTGTAGTAATCCAGAAATGGCATATAGCTTATTTGTAAATTCATGGGTCTGCGCACGTAATTCATCTGAATATGTTTTTATTTCTTTATAGGCAGTTAAAATTTTTCGGTACTCAGTAATTTCCGACATCGTCAATACTGTCCCAAGCGTTTCGTTTTTCTCAACAATTGGTGTAACGTTTAATAGAATATACTTCTTATTTAAAACTCGTTCTTCGTTGAGACGATATAATTTATTTTCTTGAAGAAGTTCTTGAATAAATTCATCAATAAGCACATCAACAGATTGTGAGCTATCGTTTGATTCAAAAATTTTGTAAGCTGCATAGTTAATAAGCGTAACTTTATTTTCATTGTTTAGCGAGATGATTCCTTCATTTACAGATTGCAGGACAGAGTTACGAGCCATATATAAGTTCGTAATTTCTTCTGGTTCTAAACCAAGCGTTTTTTTGCGGATATGTTTTGCAAAGAAATACGAAAGTATGAAACCGAGCACTAAAATACCGAACGTAAACCAAATGAACGGAGTCATTTCCTTTAAAAACTTGTAAATTACTTTCTGTTTATCGAACCCAATCGTTACGACACCAGCGACTTCTTTTGTTTCTGACATAATCGGTGCTTTCGCTAAGATCATTTCTTTATTATCAATGACTTCCTTGACAATATAGTTACCACCAAAGACTAGCGCCATATAGTTGTCGTCGTTTAAATAAGGGTCGGTTTCATTGAAGTGAACATCTTCATTTACTTCAATTTGCAAGCCATCTCGGTATTCGAGTAGGATCAGGTCTGCGTCGATTTTGTCTTTTATACGTAACACATTGGCAGATTTATTCCATTTAAAGTTTTTAGATTGAGTATCCAAATGTGAAATTAGTCCAAGGGCATTCGCAGATTGTAATGCGATACTTTCTGTCTCATCAAACGTCGACTCTACTTCAAACTTTATGAAGAAGATAGAAAAAATAATCGTAATTAATAGAATAAGTAACGTGGTCATTAGTATCATTTGATTTTGTAAAGACCATTTTTTCAACATTTTACTCACCTAATTACTTGTTTTATATCAGAAATTTGTACGAACCTATTTAATAGTATTTTTATATTATCTTATAAAATCTAGTTTTTTCAAAGGGTGAATTTTTTGAAAATTAAAATTCTCTGTATGTTTGTAGTGGCAATTCTCTTTTCTTATTTCCTAGAATTGATTAATTTCCCTGCTAACTGGCTACTTGGTTCATTAATTGTAGGGATGGTTTTCTCGTTAACTTGGGGGAATTTCAATATACATCGCAACGTTTTTAAAGGTGGTCTAGTTTTATTAGGGAGTAGTTTTGGAATTAGCTTATCGTTATCTTTCTTTTCCATGTTGGCTGGTTATACGTTACCGATGATTGTGATGATGGTGTTAATTTTAGGGGCGTTTGTCCTAGTCACATTCATAATGTATAAGAATAGTAACTTAGATTTACCAACAGCTATTTATTGTTGTATTCCTGGCGGGGCTTCTGAGGTAATTGGAAGTAGTAAGGATGCTGGTGCTGATGAAAGTACCGTTGCAGCGTACCATTCACTTCGTATAGTTATGTTCGTCTTATTAATACCAATTATTTTAGGGGTTAGTATTCCTACTCCACCCCCTACTGATTTTCTATTAGCTTTTCAATCTATTCAGTGGCAAGCGATTCCTTTTATTATTTTTATATTAGGAATTAGTTTCTATTTAGATAAAATATCCCCTATTCCTTTAGGGATTTTATTTATCGGAATGATTGTAAGCTTTGTGATTAATATTACATTCAATCTGCATATGGAGTTTCAGCTTATACCCATTATTGGACAGATTATTTTAGGAACTTTAGTTGGTCAAAAGTTAACAAGAGTAGCTTTGAAGAATATTAGAGCAGCAGGACCGATTATCATTATTTGCTTAGTTATATTTTTAGCGATTAGCTTTCTTATCGCCTTTATATTTTCAATGATGTCAGGTTTAAACTACTCAGTAAGCCTTTTAGCAACGGTACCTGCTGGTGCAGCGGAAATGTCATCTACCGCATTTGCTTTAAACCTTGACCCAACGACAATCGTTGCAATTCATACGGTTCGAGTGATTACTATTTTCTTACTCTTACCATTCATACGGATGTTTACTTTGAAACATGTTCCTGAAAAACAATGTGTTACGTGAACTTTATGAATTTAATTATTTTAATTTAGAAAACGGTTACATTTCTTGTTTCATCATTTAATCTAGCAATAAGAATATAGTTTATATTCGAAACAATTAAGGGGGAAATGAATAATGAAAAAAAGTTTGTTATTTTTCATCGCTGCGTTAACTCTAATTCTCGCAGCATGTGGCGGGGGAACTACTAGTGGAAGCTTCCCATCGAAAAACATTGAACTTGTGGCACCGGCAACTCCTGGTGGGGGATGGGATATGACGGCTCGTACAATTCAAAAAGCACTACAAGAAAATGATATTGTTGACCAAAATGTAACGGTCACTAACAAACCTGGTGGTAACGGTGAAGTTGGTTGGCAATACCTATCATCAAAAGATGCTCATACTTTAGCAATTAACTCTAGCTTACTTATTACAAACCAACTTTTAGGTCAAAGTGATTTAACATATGAAGATTTCACACCTTTAGCGATTTTATCAACTGAATGGATTTCAGTTGCAGTTAAAACTGATTCTGAATTCGAAAATGCTAAAGAAGTAATGGAACAATTAAAAGAAGATCCATCTTCATTAAACATTGCTGTTGCTCCTGGTCTAGGAAACAATGACCACTTAGCATTCGTTCGCGCTGCAAAAGAATTTGGTGTTGATGTAACAAAATTAAACTTTATGGTTTATGAATCTGGTGGAGACGTAGTTACTGCACTTCTTGGTGGCCACGTAGATGTTGCGACAATGGCTGTTTCTGAATCAAAAGAACAACATTTAGCAAAAAAATTACGTATTCTTGCTGTAACAGCTGACAAAAAAATTGAAGGCTTAGAGGATGTTCCTACTTGGACTGAGCTAGGTGTAGAAATGGTATTCCCACATTGGCGTGGTGTAATGGGTCCTGCAAATATGACAGAAGAACAAATTGCTTCATGGGACGCTTCATTAAAAGCTGTAGTTGAATCAGACACTTGGAAAGAAGTAATTGCAAATAATGGCTGGACTTCATTCTATAAAAATAGTGCTGAAACAAAAGAATTTTTAGCTGAACAAACGAAGATGTACACTGAATTATTAACTGAATCAGGATTAGTAGATTAATAGACACAACTTAATAAAAATTACGAATCTCCTTTTTTATCACTTTGATAGAAAAGGAGATTTTACAAGGAGGAAATATTTTATGACGTGGTTAGTGGAAAAACAACATTCCCAAGAGCAATTAGCTGAAACGTTTTTAAACTTAGCAAAATCACCATCGATTACAAAAATCGCTGGTGCACATGATGGAATGGCTGGGTTAATAGCCCGTAATACAGGTTTTGAAGCTTTGTATTTATCTGGCGCTGCATTAACTGCAAGTAAGGGATTACCTGATTTAGGCATTGTTACTTTGGATGAAGTTGCAAGTCGTGCCCAAGAAATTATTCGTGCGACAAATTTACCTTTATTAGTCGATATCGATACTGGTTTTGGTGGTATTTTAAACGTTGCGCGAACTGCTCGTGAACTATATGAAAAACGAGTGGCAGCCGTTCAAATTGAAGACCAAGACTTACCAAAAAAATGTGGCCATTTAAACGGAAAATCTTTAATTTCTACGGAGGAAATGGTCCAAAAAATTAAAACGATTAAGGAAATCGCCCCTACTCTAGTTATTGTTGCTAGAACAGACGCGCTAGGTGTTGAAGGTGAAGAGTCTGCACTAAACCGTTTACAGCGTTACATCGAAGCAGGAGCTGATGTTTTATTCCCTGAAGCATTAACGTCTGAAAAGCAATTCCGTGATTTTGCTGCTGCATTAAATATTCCACTCCTTGCAAACATGACAGAATTCGGAAAAACTCCTTACTACACAGATAAGCAATTTGAAGATTTTGGCTATTCCCTTGTTATTTACCCTGTTTCTTCTCTTCGTGTAGCCGCGAAAGCATATGAATTGTTGTACAGTGAAATTTTAGAAAAAGGAACACAAAGTGGCGTATTAGATCAAATGCAGACACGTGCACAATTATACGAAACGATTAAACTGCATAGCTATGAAAATTTGGACAATAAAATAGCTAAAACAATTCTTCCTGTAATTCCTGAAGAGGGGTGAAAACAATGAATCAAACCTCAATTCCATGCAAAATTTACCGGGGTGGTACAAGTCGAGGCATTTTCTTTAATGAGAAGGATTTAGCTTTATTTACTAAAGAACAAATTGATGAAATTGTGAAGTTTTCGATTGATGCGCAAAATCCTTCACAAGTGGACGGATTAGGTGGTGCTTCCTCACATACGAGTAAAGTAATTGTAGTGCATGACGATATTCCAGAAAATCATCATATAAGCTACACATTCTATCAAGTTGGAATTGGAACGAATATTGTAAACAGAAATGGTACATGTGGAAACTTAATGGCAAGCGTTGGTCTATATGCTGAAGAGGAAGGGTATGTACAAAAAGAAGCACAGACAACAGTTAAAGCCTTTAATAAAAATATCAATAAAACGGTAGAAATAACGATCGATTATTCAAATGCAGATTATAAAATTTCGGGCATTCATTTCCCTGCTGAAAAGTTAACGATTCGTATTATGGATCCCGGAGGCAGTGTCACAGGAAAAACGCTTCCTTTAGGTAGCACAACATCTATTGAAGTAAATGGTGAAGAAGTAGAGGTTTCATTTATTGACATAATCAACCCTTTTGTATTTCTTGAAGCGAATACAAATACCGGCTCCCTAAACTATTTAGATACGATTCGAACAATGCTTTCAGTAGAAGCTGACATTGCCCCTTCCATTAGTGAAGCCGTTTCAATTGCGTCTATACCGAAAATCGCAATTGTTGAAAAACCTAAAGACTATATAACACATGCAGATACAAAAGTTAGTGCTAATGATTATGATATTTTTTCAACTATGGTATCCATGAATAACTTCCATAAAAGTTATGCAGGCAGTGGTTTATACAATTTAGCAGCTTCTATTTTACTTGAAGGAACAATTCCCAATCGAATAGTATCTCCAAAAAATTTAGATCAAGAGTTTCATACAATTAAAATTGGACACCCTGCAGGCATTTCAACTGTAAATGTACAACTGAATCGTGAAACTGGTGATATTCGATCAGTTGGTCTTGACCGAAATGCGAGAAAAATTATGGATGGAGAAATTTACATTCCAAATTCAATTTTGGAGGGTACAGTCTAATGAACAATCTATTGTCTACTCAAAATGATTTAACAAATCTAGTTGAATCTCACGGTATTACAATTCATTCTCTTCCATACTCAATACGAATGTTAATTGAAAATATTGATAGAAATCGTTCTCATCAGGCGGTTGAGGAACATCAGATTTCGGCACTTATCAATTGGCAAGAAACACAGCATAAACAAATTGAAACACCATTTTTCCCAAAAAGGATTGTATTGCAGGACTATACCGGCATACCATTACTTGTTGATTTAGCTACATATAAATCATCGAAACAGCTTGAGCAAATTGAACCAGCTGTCCCAGTCGATTTAGTCATCGATCATTCATTAAATATTCAATTTACCGGTTCGTCGAATGCATTCGAACAAAATCTCGCTTTAGAATACGAGCAAAATGCAGAGCGCTATTCTTTCATTAAATGGGCTCAGCAAGGTATTAAAAAATTACGTGTTGTCCCCCCTTCTAACGGGATTGTGCATCAAATAAACCTAGAATATTTTACGGATTTAATCTCGATTGATAATGATGTCATTATGACGGATTCTGTTATTGGAACTGATTCACATACACCAATGGTTAATGGGGTAGGTATTTTAGGTTGGGGTGTTGGCGGAATTGAGGCGGAAAGCGTCATGCTTGGTAACCCAATTTACTTCAAAATCCCGAAAGTAATCGGTGTTGAACTAAAGGGGAGTTTACCTGAAACTTCAAACGCAACAGATTTAGCTCTTTATATAACACATTTCTTACGTCAGGAAAAAGAAGTCGTAGGGAATTTCGTTGAATTTTTTGGTGAGGGTTTAGATAGTTTATCTGTAGCAGACCGCGCAACTATTTCTAATATGGCTCCCGAATATGGCGCACAATTAAGTTATTTTCCAATAGATGAAAAAACGTATCAATATTTAATCGATACGAATCGTACAGAGAAAATACGACTTGCAAAGCAATATTTTGATAGCCAATGCTTAAGCTACAATCCTTCCACAATTCCAAACTATTCAATTCATCTAACATTAGATTTGAATAACGTCTCAACCGTTATTGCTGGTCCAAATCGCCCAGAAATTAAACAATCACTAAACTCATTACCAGAGGCATTTGAAAAATACTGTATCGATCAGCAAGGAATTAAAGAAGAAGATATTCAACATCATGGAAAAATTGCATTAGCTTCCATTACGAGCTGTACAAATACTTCAAATCCACAGCTAATGATTGCTGCTGGACTTGTTGCAAAAAAAGCAAATGAATTAGGTTTAAAAGTACCTAGCTTTACGAAAACATCTTTCACACCAGGTTCTAAAGTTGTGACGAAGTACTTAGCTTCTAGTGGACTATTAAATGAATTAGAGAAACTTGGCTATTATATTGATGGTTACGGCTGTGCAAGCTGCTGTGGGAACAGTGGGAATTTACAACCTCAAATGATGAAAGAAATAGAACAAGATAGACTCGTAGCAGCTTCAATTTTAAGCGGTAATCGAAATTTTGAAGCAAGGGTACAACAATTAATTAAAGCGAACTTTTTAGCTTCCCCTCCCCTTGTCATAGCTTATTCACTTGCTGGTACAGTTCAAATAAATCTGGATGAAGAATCAATTCAAGTAACACCTAATGGAAAGCCTGTTTATTTAAAGGATATTTGGCCATCTAAAGAAGATATTCAGCAAATAATCGATGAATTTGTTGCGGCTTCATTATTTGAAGAAAATTATAAAACTATTTTCCAAAATAAACGTTGGGAGGCAATTCCATCACAGCAATCAATACATTTCAATTGGGATGAACAATCGACGTATATACAGCCATCACCATTTTTCTCAAGAGAAAAATCGCAAACTTTGCAAGGTTTAATGCCATTGCTCGTTTTAGGAGATTCAATTACAACGGATCATATATCACCTGCTGGTTCAATTAGATTACATTCACCAGCTGGACAATATTTAGTTGAAAAAGGTGTAGATCCAAAAGATTTTAATTCCTACGGTACACGTAGAGGCAATCATGAAGTGATGGTACGTGGAACTTTCCAAAATGTTCGTTTAAAAAACAAATTAATCTCACCTAAGGAAGGCGGTTTTACAAAACACATTCCATCTGGTGAAACTATGTCTATCTATGAGGCTTCTGTTAAATATGCGGAAACAGATACACCACTTTGTATTTTTGCTGGTGAACTTTATGGGAATGGAAGCTCTCGAGATTGGGCGGCGAAAGGTCCCCTTCTTTTAGGAGTAAAAACGATTTTTGCCAAGAGCTTTGAGCGTATTCATCGAAATAATTTAATCGGTGTTGGCATACTACCTTTACAATTTAAACATGGTGAAGATTACGAATCATTACAATTAGATCGATTTACAAACTTCTCAGTTGAACTACCAGAAACATTAACACCTGGACAATTGATTACAGTACGTTGCTCTAGTGATGTGGAGACAATTTCATTCGAAGTCATTTTACGTTTAGACACACAATTTGAAATTGATTTATATCGAAAAGGTGGAATTTTTGTAGGGCTTTGATTGGGTATGTTTGCTTTAATGAATTTTGGAATGTCTTAGTGGGTACAGTAGGGCCAAAATCCTTTATTTACAAAGGGTTTTGGCGTTTTTACATTTCTGTAATCCGTACCTTTTTGATTTATAGCTTTACAGCAGATTTTCGTAGTGTTGTAACAATTTATCACACTAATATGATATTAGGTATTTTTATCGATTTATTTCATCCATTTTTTAACATTTTTATAATTCACTTTCTCTATTTTTCCTGTAAAACTCTTTGTAATCTTACTATTTAATCAGATTTCTTATAAAATATAAAGAATATATAATTTTTTAGATTGTACGTGACTTTTAGTTTCAAAGTATTGGGGTGATTTTATATGAGTGATTTCAGATATGTTAGACAATTACACGCTCATCAAACTGGTATGGTATTTAAGTTTATCAAAAAAGATAATGTTTTTATCCATACTATGATTGAAGGAGATTTACTTTATCAGCTTGGTTTTACACCTGAGGATATTATCGGTAAAACCTTACATGACTTCGCACCAGAAGACTATGCCAATAGAAAACTTCAATACTACTTAGAAGCTTGGGAAGGTAATATAGTACAATATGAATCAGTAGTTAACGGAATTTATTACGTTGCAACGTTACGACCAGTATTTAAAAATGATGAGGTTGTTGAGGTGGTATGTTCGTGTGTTAACTTAACAAATCAATTAAAAAAATCACTATCCCCAGAAGACTACCAAAATCAAACATTATCGAAAGAAATAAGTGAAAATATATTGTATGATGCGTTACATAGAACTACCCATATGATTAATAAATCCATGAATCAATCGAATATTCCTGTTAAAAGGAATTTAACGATTAAAAATAATTGCTATATTATTTTCGTTCCTTTAACTGAGATCGTATTCATAGAGAGATTGAATAGAAAATCCGTCATTCATACTATTAATAAGCAATATGAAACCTATGAATCCCTTTTTGACCTAAGTCAACAACTAGATAAGAACTTTTGTAGATGTCACAAATCATACTTAGTAAATGTTGATTATTTAGAGATTATTGAACAGATAGGTCAAAAATATATTGGACATTTCAGAGATTACGAGAAAACAGTAAAAATATCCGGGAATATGTTACTAGAATTAAAAAAGTATAAATCCTACTAAATAAAACTCAGCATAAGCGTCTGAGTTTTTTATATTTCTAATAATAATTTACTATAAAAAAATTATTAAATTTTTGTTTCAAATTATTTATTTTTCGATTCAAAATATTGATTGATGTGATTAAAATACCAATTTTTATGTTTGAAAGCAATTAGACAACCAACCAAATAACCATTATGATACATCTTGTTATTAGAAAGTTGCACTGGAGTAACACTTCATCTTTTAGTCCATAGAGCATAGGACTAACTAAATGGCATACCACTAATCTCCCACTTTTTTTAACAAGTCTAAAATTATGAAAAGGATTTAACATGGAAAAACAATGAAGATAAATAGAGTTTTACACATGCTAGAAACAAATATCAAAAATGGAGACTTTGTACAAGCGAGAAGAATTATTGAACTAAATATGAATCAATTTACTACTCCTGAAATTTGTAAACAATTAAGTATGGAAGCCATGACGCTTTTAAATATGGTTATTCAGTTTAATGATAGTATTAAAGATGATGCTATTTATTCTAGAAAAACACAGCATATTATTGGATATATTAATAATCTTGCACGCAAAGGAAAATTAGCATCTCTTAAACGCTATGCTTTATTACATAATGATTTGCTTTCCAATCCCCAAATATATAATTTACTAGATTCAGATGCAAAATTATTCATTGCCCCATCCAATAAAATAGATTAAACAATCAAATCGTTCTTCCTTTTCAGTAAAATACCGGAAAGGAAGAACTTATAATGCATTTATTTCATTATAGTTTAAAAATGGCTGTCCAAAAAATGAGCTTCAGCAGCCCCTATCTGAAAAAGTCATTCCTAATTGCAAGTTCGCTATTACTACCTTCTACTCCTTTAGATAATCCCCTAACGCGCCAGAAAACAAAGTAAACTATTGCAAAAATTTGTATTTGTACTTACCGCCACTCTCTGTATCAAATTTACTCGTTGCTCTTTTGAGTGATCTTCGTTTGTAAATTATTGTCATATTAAAAATTTCATTGTAGAAACTATATCGAATATTAGTAGGAGTTAAATTATGAATACAATAATGTTGCCTCATGATGAGGTGCAATTAAAAATTGAAGAAATAAGATACCAAATGATTCATACAGGACAATTAAAGGGGCTAGCTCATCCCGATACGATTAAATTAAGCCAGGAGTTAGATCTTTTAATGAATGAATATCAAAAAATACAAAAGGAAATGGCTATTTTAATGGAGTGAATGTAGATTACATCATAATAACTACACTTTTTGTAGTTCAAAATATTAGAATTTTTATAGTGTCTCCTCCAACTGACCTTATTAATTATTAGAAAATTGACTCTTTTTATGTTGCCAAACTTTATTATACTAATAATCATTACAGGAATGGAGGTAATTTTTATGGTACAAGTTGGAACTGATAGAGTTAAACGTGGAATGGCAGAAATGCAAAAAGGCGGCGTTATTATGGATGTTATTAACGCTGAACAAGCAAAAATAGCTGAGGCAGCAGGAGCAGTAGCGGTAATGGCACTAGAACGGGTGCCATCAGATATTCGAAAAGCTGGCGGTGTTGCTCGTATGGCTGATCCTCGAATTGTGGAAGAAGTTATGAATGCTGTCACGATACCAGTTATGGCAAAAGCGCGTATTGGTCATATTGTTGAAGCACGTGTATTAGAGTCAATGGGTGTTGACTATATCGATGAAAGTGAAGTTTTAACACCAGCTGATGAAGAATTCCATCTACTTAAGAGTGATTATACAGTGCCATTTGTTTGTGGTTGCCGTGACTTAGGAGAAGCTGCACGTCGTATTGGTGAAGGAGCTTCTATGCTTCGTACAAAAGGTGAACCTGGTACAGGTAACATTGTAGAAGCAGTTCGTCATATTCGTAAAGTAAACGCACAAGTACGTCGTGTGGTTGGTATGAGTACGGATGAATTAATGACAGAAGCAAAAACTTTAGGTGCACCATTTGAATTGCTATTGGAAATTAAACGTCTAGGTCGTTTACCAGTTGTGAACTTTGCTGCTGGTGGAGTTGCAACACCTGCAGATGCAGCGTTAATGATGGAACTAGGAGCAGATGGTGTGTTTGTTGGTTCTGGAATATTTAAATCAGAAAATCCTGAGAAATTTGCCCGCGCAATTGTTGAAGCAACAACACATTACAAAGACTATAAACTTATTGCAGAAATTTCGAAGGAACTTGGAACTCCGATGAAGGGTATTGACATTGCTACTCTAGATGCAAATGAACGTATGCAGGAGCGTGGCTGGTAGTATGACAAAAATAGGGGTTCTTGCATTGCAAGGTGCAATAAGAGAACATATACACCAAATTGAATCTCTTGGTTGTAAAGCTGTTGCTGTAAAGACAGTTGAAGATTTGAATGGTCTTGACGGTCTTATTTTGCCTGGCGGTGAAAGTACAACAATGCGTAAACTATTAGATCGCTATGACTTATTAGAGCCAATACAGGCATTGGCACAGCAAGGAATTCCGATGTTTGGGACATGCGCTGGACTTATATTGTTGGCAAAAAAGATTACGGGTTACGAAACTCCTCATCTCGGCTTAATGGATGTAGAGGTAGAAAGAAATTCTTTTGGTAGACAAGTAGATAGTTTTGAAGTGGAGTTATCCATTCCTTCAATTGGTGACGATATTCCAGCAGTTTTTATTCGGGCACCTCATATTGTGTCCATCGGTGATCATGTAGAAATACTAGCTACATATGAAGATCGTATTGTTCTTGCAAAAGATGGTCAATTTTTAGGTTGCTCTTTTCATCCCGAGTTAACTGAAGATGTAAGAGTGCTTCAGTATTTTATTGACATGGTAAATGAATTTACAAAGACCTCAAAAGCAAAAACGAATAGCATTTAGTACATATAGTTAAATTTGAGTTTACTATGAAACTTGTTAAAATCTTCCCACTTTGATAGAATCAAGCTAATTAAATGCATTTGCAGGGGGACACATTTGTGTTGAGAAGGTAAAACCTGACCCTTTGAACCTGACCGTTAATACGGACGTAGGGAGCAAAGTACGATATTTATTTTTCTGTACTTACTATGGCTCCGCGTAACTTACGTGGAGCTTTTCTTATGCAAATACTTTAATTGCGGGGGGACACATTCGTGTTGAGAAGGTTAAAACCTGACCCTTTGAACCTGACAGTTAACACTGACGTAGGGAGCAATTATAGGTGTAGTATACACTTTTTTGGCGTCTCTATATTTTTTAGAGACGCTTTTTTGCACTTACGTCCATCAAGTAGGGAGGAAGACGTATGGAATTTTGTGAAAAAGTGAGAAAACAGACGGATCGTTACGAAAAGTCAAGTTGGATACAGGAGGTGTATATCATTGAGCTTACGAAAAATTAATGAAAAAAAGCCACTCGTACATTGCATTACAAACTATGTCGTTTCGAATATGATGGCAAATGGCTTACTCGCAATAGGTGCTTCCCCTGTAATGGCTGATGCCATTGAGGAAGTTAAAGAAATGGCAAGTATTGCTGATTCATTGTTACTCAATATTGGCACACTCAATGAACGAACAATCGCTTCCATGCTAGCAGCTGGCCAAAGTGCAAATGAGCATCATGTGCCGATTGTTTTAGATCCAGTTGGTGCAGGGGCGACTGAATTTCGTACTCGTACAACGCTTGCGTTATTAGAACAGTTAAAAGTGAGCTTAATTCGCTGTAATATAGGAGAACTTGCAGCCATTGCCGGCGTCAATTGGCAGTCAAAAGGTGTGGATAGTGGCTCAGGTGAACTCGATGTTGTACAAACTGCCAAAACAATTGCAGGTAAATATAATTGCTTGGTCATTGTCACAGGAGAAACAGATGTTTTAACAGACGGTGGTTCAGTAGAACTGATCGCGGGCGGTCATGAAAAGATCACGAAAGTGACAGGTAGTGGCTGTTTATTGAGTGCGATATGTGCAGCCATGCTTGCAAGTAGTAATGAGCTGTTCGCAGATTTAGCAAATTTACTACGTGAATATAAACAAGTAAGTGAATTGGCGTATGGTCCGATTGGAACATTGCATGAAAATTTACTCAATCATTTAGAAAGATTCGCGGAGGGAACAAAATGATTGCATGTACAATAGCAGGTTCTGACAGTGGTGGTGGAGCTGGTATTCAAGCAGATTTGAAAACATTCCAGGAATTAGGGGTATTTGGCACATCGGTCATTACGGCTTTAACTGCACAAAATACAACAGGTGTACATGGAATTTTTCCAATAACTGCATCGTTTGTACAAGCACAACTAAAGGCTGTACTCGAAGATTTTGATGTAAAAGCAATTAAAACTGGTATGTTATTTGATGCATCAATTATTGAAGGCGTAGTGGCATTGCTAAAAGAGCAGCAAATTCCGTTAATAGTGGACCCTGTCATGATTGCAAAAGGCGGCGCTAGCTTACTAGAACAGCAAGCTGTTCGGGCAATGAAGGAACAGCTATTGCCAATTGCAACAGTTTGTACCCCCAATATTCCTGAAGCAGAAGTATTAACAGGACGGACGATTCAAACGAAGCAAGATATTGATCAGGCCGCAAATGATTTATTAGCATTAGGTGTACAATGTGTTGTCTTAAAAGGTGGGCATCTAGACGGAGCATTAGCGACAGATTCGGTGTATTGGAACGGTGGGCATTTTACGATGACAACACCACGTGTACAAACAAAAGATACTCATGGCTCTGGCTGTACATTCTCAGCAGCACTTACTGCAAAGTTAGCGAAAGGTTTATCAATGAAAGAAGCCATGATTGAGGCGAAGAAATTTATACATTTGGCCATTTCCACCCCTTTATCGATTGGTCATGGTCATGGTCCTACCAACCATTTTGCGTACAAGCTTGAAGAAGGAAAATGCGAGGTACTGATTCATGAATCGTAATCTGTTGGATGTTTATTTTATTATGGGAACACAAAATAGCAAGAAGCCTCTTGAAACACTTGAAAAGGCATTGCAAGCAGGTATTTCTTGTTTCCAATTCCGTGAAAAAGGAGCAGGTTGTTTAACTGGTGCAGCTTATGAAGAATTTGCCTTGGCCTGTCAAAAACTTTGCAATGCGTATAATGTACCGTTCATTGTGAATGATGACGTCGAATTGGCAATAAAAATCGGAGCGGATGGGATTCATGTCGGGCAAGATGATGTGCCAATCACAGAATTTAAAACACTCGCTACCGATAAAATTGTAGGTGTTTCTGTACACAATGAACAGGAATTAGATCAAGCTATTCGGAGCGGAGCCAATTATGTAGGTATTGGACCAATTTATCCAACGAAATCAAAGCATGATGCGAAACCACCTGCAGGACTTGATTTTTTACGTGTGGCGAGAATGAAGTATCCTGACTTTCCGATTGTTGGGATTGGTGGCATTAATGAATTTAATGCATTAGACGTTCGTTTAAGTGGAGCGGATGGTGTTGCTGTTATTTCAGTCATTTGTGAAAGTTCAGATATACAAACAACTATACAAAAATTAAGTAAGGGGAAATGATGATGGAACTACATGAACAAACTGTTTTAGTTACGGGTGCTAGTAGAGGACTTGGAGAAGAACTAGTTAGAGCATTTGTCAAAGAAGGGGCAAATGTCGTACTGAATTATTATAAAAGTGAGGAAAAAGCGCACCGTTTAGCACAAAGTTTAGGTTCCCAAGTGATCGCTTTACAAGCAGATATACGCAATGAACAAGAAGTGCAACGAATGGTCGAAACGGCAAAACAACATTTTCAAACGCCGATTACAACCATTGTCAATAATGCGTTGATTGATTTTGAATTTAATCCACTTACGCAAAAAAATGTGTTTGAGCTTCAATGGACCGATTACAATAAGCAATTGGAAGGAACGATTAAGGGTGCATTGAACAGTATTCAAGCATGTATTCAGGATATGAAGGAAATAGGATTTGGTCGTATTATCAATATTGGAACAAACTTATTTCAAAATCCAGTAGTAGCTTATCATGAATATACAACAGCTAAAGCAGCGTTGCTCGGATTTACACGTAACATGGCTAAAGAGTTAGGTGCGTATGGCATTACAGTCAATATGATGTCTGGTGGACTTTTAAAACAAACGGATGCGAGTAAAGCTACGACAGAAGAAGTATTTCAAATAATTGAAGCAACAACACCATTACAAAGAGTGACAACACCAAAAGAGCTAGCAGAAGTGGCTTTATTCTTTGCCTCTCCTTGTGGACGTGCCATCACTGGGCAAAATTTAGTCGTTGATGGTGGTCTAGTCATGGATTAGGAATGTATGTTTAACGTTGTAAATGCATTCAACAATCTGGCACTTCCTTGAATAAGAAAAGCTCTATATAAATAGGAAGACATCTACTTTTACAGTGGATGTCTTTTCTGTTACTGCTAGTTTAGATTCAAATATATTTACTGAATACTTATTGTATTTCATCTAAAAAATCCGTGAGATTTTCTTCGGAAATTACTTTTAAACCATTTCTTCTAAGTAAAGCTGTTGTAACACCAACACCAGGAATTTTATTTCCTTTAAACTCTCCATTATAAATCATAGAACTACCGCAAGATGGACTGTATTCTTTAAGAATAATAGCTGTTGCGCCCAATTCTTGAACCTTCTTTAATGTAAGGTATGCTCCTTTTACATATAAGTCAGTAACATCTCTACCAGACTTTTCAACAACTATTGCTTTACCATTTAATACATCCTCCCCATCCCCTCCAACGATCTCAGCAGGCTCTCTTGGTGTCGAAAAACCTCCAAGTAGTTCAGGGCAAACAGTATAAGCTTTTTCTTCTATTAATAATTTTTGTATTCTATCATCTAAACTATCTGAACCGTTATATCTAACTTTGAATCCCGCTAAACAAGAACTGACTAATATCATTTTCTCACCTCAACAACATTACTACTCATTTGAATTTTAACACTATCCCGAAACATCGAAGTAACTAATTAGGTAATAAATATATATTAAACTAGATATAGGGGCTTGTCCCATCCTCTACCAAAATCCATATCATAGATTACGGGAATGTTCATTTAGCTGTATTTTTGAGATGTGCATGTTTATAAACCTTTAAATAATTTGCAATAATTAATATACCTAACGTAATGAATATCAAAGTTATTCCTAATTCTGAGATATATTGCATCCCCCATATAAATAAACTTGACAACATTCCCCCAAAAGCCCCTATTAACCCTAAAATTGATAAATGTGTTCCCCTTGAATTTTCAGGAATTGAATTTGCTGTTATAGTTTGTAGAGTTGGCAAATAGATCAAGCCCCCTATTGCTATTAAAAACATTCCTAGTATTAATAGAATGGGATGAATAAAATAACTTAATAAAATATAGCCTAATGAGAAAAATAATAATCCCAGGATTAAACTAGTTTTGTCTGACATTCTCTTTGTCATTTTAAGGATAAGACCAGCTGCAATCGTAACTATAATTGTGTCTTCTAGGTTTAGATAACCAATATTTCATAACCAGATATATTAATATCATCAACTAGATATTTGGATACGATTCGAATGCTTAAATAATTTGGAAATTGTTCTTTTAGAATATTTAATAATAGTTCACCAATACAAAGAAAAACAAATGTCCAGGAAGCAAAGATACCAAATAAGTTAAATTTACTTCCCTGACCATTGTTATTATTTTCAATGGAAATGCTTGTTTCAGGGGTGTAAATTTCTTTAATAAAAAGATATGTACAAATAGAAGATATAAATGAAGTAATACCTACAGTGAGAAATAACCAAACAGAATAATCTTCAAAAAGGAATCCCCCTAAAAGACTTCCCATAGCAAAAGCTACGCTTGAACTCCACATAAAATAAGTATAAATTACTTTTCTATCACTCTCATTACTTACATCAATGATGATTGCAGAATAAGCTGGATTTGCAGCACTTTCAACAAAGTATATTAAACAAAAGGCTACTAATATAGGTATAGCATAAAAATAATGTAACGAATCAAAGTAACTAACGATTAAAAAGCCAATTCCAGAGATAATTTCGCTGATCACAATTATTTTTTTCCTACCGAAACGATCAGTAAACCTACCACCAATAAGATAGCCAATGATACTAATTATTCCGATTATAAAAATCATAGTTGTTGTTAATGAAAGTCCTATTTTTTCTGAAAAATAAACTACGGTGTAAGGCATTACCATTGTGCTTGTAATAAGAGTTAGAAACTAGAAAAATAATTAATACGTATCCAAAGTAAAGCAAAAGTGCCAAACCCTTATATATCAAGGGTTTTGACACACACTCAATGAAACTCTATGAAATTCATTTATGGAGACAGCGGGAGTCGAACCTACTTTTCCGATGAAGTCAATTATATCAAGAGTTTAAAGGGTTTTTCTAATTCTTTTTAAACCACTGACCACGATTTTGACTAGGTTTTTTAAAATTGCTTACGGAGACGATTATTTTTACAGATTAAGTTTAATATTTTTGCTACTTCCACCATTTTTGCAATTCCTTTTTGTTCAATTTCTTTGTTACATCATTTCTATATCCATAAGCATTATCGATAATTACAACTTTATTTTTTGCTCTAGTTAAAGCTACATAATGATTATTTAAGTTATTAACACTATCTAATGTATAATCTGCTGCCCTTATTATAACTTGCTCAAATTCTAAACCTTTCTAACGAATACTGTCATTATCTTATGTTTCTTATTACTATTGATAAATAGATTTTCTTAAACTAACAATGACTTTGTGTTAATAATTTTTTTGAAATCTATATCATCCATACTATCAAGGCCATTTAATCCTTTTAAATATTCTACATAACTTTCCTTTTTGATTTTTACTAAATCATGTACTGAATTGTTAGGTTGCAAAGTAATTGTGTATAATAAATCGTCTATTATTAATTTTAAATAAAATGCTATGACCCTATATACTTCATCCAAATATTCCTCTTCCATACTCGCTTGGTGAGCCAAAATATTACGAAGTCTATATGCCCTTAAAAAGTCCGAATGTACTTGATTATTTAGTTTTATTAAAAAATCATTTAACCATAATTTTTTACCACGCAAAGATACATATTTACTAATTAATCCTATATATCGCTGCTCGACAATTTTATTATCATAGACATCAATGACACATTGCTTATTTTTTGCCAACAATTCGATTAAGTAGTGCAACTTAATTTCATTATTTCGATTATCGATAGCATTATTTCCAAATTGCTTTTTGGTTTCTTCGATTAGAATTGTATTTTCTTCTTTATTTCCTTTTAAAATTTCTCTCATTCGATGTGCTATACTTTTCAAATAGAAATGACAGATATAAGGTGTGGCGTATTCTAAAATACTTCCTCTTTTATTAGAAGGATCCGTAACAAACAAGTATTCTAGCAAACTCCACATGGCAACTAATCCTGTTTCTCTTGGCGAATCTTGTATCACCCTACACCATTGTAATAATTGGTCTAGTCCCTGATATTTTTTATTCATTTTAGATTCTAGATTAATCTTTATGTATTTCTCATTATTGGATAATTGAATACCGTGTTGATAACTTTCAATATACGGCTTTGGATTAAACTGATTTCCTTTACAATCATATATTACAGCATCTGATAAATTACCCGGATCATATAGTTTATATTGTTTTTCTAATGTAAATAGTTTTGTTGTGGAAATTAATTCTTCACGAGCAGAATTTATTGCCGCTACTTCATCAGTAGCATCTATTATAATTCTAGCAATTTGTTTTTCTTCCTTAAAAAATTCATCAAGACCTTCCGAATACTGCTCTTCTAAAGAATACTTTTTTGCAAATTTTGTTCTTAACTCAATCACATTTTTATGAAAAGTAATACGCCCTTCTGCTTGCTCGAATAATGACCTATAACCATCAGGTAATTTTAATGAAATAAAACATTCAAAGTTTCTTTTATTTTTATTACCTAATTCCCCTATCCTTTCTAATCTTTTTAAAAAAGAAGGCTCTGAATCAGTAATAAATACCCCTCTTCCCCAGTTAAATAAATATTGTTTATGATGTCCTTCATAAATCAGTTCCCCTACCAACAACTCAAGTATTTCATCAACTTTATCAAAAGAAAGTTTTTCTTTGCTCATTTCAGTTACTGCATAATTAGCATAAATCCGTGGAATATCCGTATTTTCCAACTTATTAAATAATGCTGTTATCAATGTATAAAATAATTCTAATCGTTTATACTTATCCCATTCATTTTTTAATTCGCTAAATGATTGTTTATTAGTACAGAAAAGTTTAATCCTTTCTTCTAATAATTCAAAATCCGCAAAGAACGTTTGTTTTAATACTTTATTACTTTTGAGGACTTCTTGTAATTCCTCAAAAATTTCAAAAACATTATACTCCCTTAATACATTGCTTTTAAAATGAGAAATTACTTGAAGTGTTTCTTTTAAAACGGAGCGTAATGATGGTTTAACTAATTTACGATAATGGACCGGACCATTGTCTAATAATTCTCCCCATCTTTGGATAAAATATATTTGATGACTCATTAAAATTGGATTATATCCTTCACTTTTAAAATTGGTATACATGTTTTTCCCCTTATTATTAAATATGTTGCAAATAAATATTAAAAACTATATAATGAATGTATAAATTAATTACACTAGATACAGGGTTCGGAGATATTTTGCGATGATTTCTTCCAGAAATGCAAAATGGATCTGACCCTTTAATTATTTTTAACACCTTTATAATATTAGGACAGTCGTATATGTATCTTCCCCCAATGTCTCTTCACCTGCTTTTTAATAAGACTTTTAACTGGTAACTGACACATTTTCTTATGTGCTTTATACGCATAGGTAACAAAATTTCCTCGCTTTTTATATTCAAATCCAAGATGCGTATATAAATCATACAAAGACCTCTTTGGACCTGTTCGCTCTGTAGCAAATTCAATCCGTTTGACAGTATTGGCTTTTCGATATGCTCTTGTGTAAAAATTAAAAAGGCTCTTTTCTCTTAATTGAATCATTTCACCGTCGGTTACAAACCCTAAGTAATCTAATTTAGATGGTTGTAGTTGCTCATCTAGTATTTTGTCCCCGTTCCATAACCTAATTTCTGTTTTTTCAGGTTGTATTATTAATCCATCATTTTTGTATTTATCAATGATTTCAAATAATTCATTTCGAATAGTTGTGAATTCAGCTTCACTTTTATTTTCAAGTGGGATAATTACAATCAAGTCATCACAATATCTTCTATACATGGAATTAGCAGACTTTTCCTTGCACCACTCGCTAATTTCTTTGTCAAAATCAATTAATAGCACATTAGAGCAAACTGCACTCATACTTGAACCTTGTGGGATACCATAAGGACCTTGATTAGGATTTTTCTTTAAATGATTTTTCTTAAATTCTCTAAATTCAAATGGCTCCATAATACGACTAATTTGATGCGTTTTAATTTTTTTGTTTAATTTTCTCCCATACTTTTCTTCTAAAAATCTATCAATATCTTCTCTATTTACATATGTAAATTTAGTTAAATTTTTAAACACTTGATACCAATCTCGATTTAAAGTGTTTACTCTTAAAACTCTTTTAATGTTTTCTTTCAATGTAACATGCGAAATATTATCGAAGTACTTTGTAAAATCACTTGATATTACAACTGCTCTTTCGAATTTAAATAAATGATCAAACACCTCAAACGCAAAATCAATATTGTTTTGTCCAAATTTATTATTTCGATAAGCAATAACATTTTCATCTATTTGATTATTAGCGGCATAGATGTTATACGCGTTATTTAATAAATCACCATAATATTTATAAATATAGCCATCCTTATGAGCAGCATAAAATATTTTACGTACTTTAGGTTTTCCTCGCTCTTTTCTTTTAGTTACTTGTCCCTGATCATCGATTTCTTTAATAGTTACGTATCTTTTGAAATTCATTTCGAAGTGAATAAATGGTAAAAAAGCATATGAAGCTATCCAATCCTCATTCATGAGGTTAGCTTTCATATGCCCTATTTGTATTCGCTCATCAAAATGTAAATAACCTTTAGTTCTATACTTTTCCCAACTAATTTTAGAAGAGCTAGGGAGGTTATGTAATTGTTGTGGTCCATTACTCCGTTTCATAACAGAAAACCTCCTAGCCTAATTTGGTGTCATTCATCCAAAGATGAATGCTCTGCTGACCACGCGCGCCATATACTACAATATTGTTACTCTTAAAACTCTACACTATACTTACCTTATGGAGGTAATTACAATGCTGCTAAGTTTGTCTAGTAATCTAGAAGTTCAGCTTATGCTATTCTTAATAGAAGTTACTAGGTTGCTTGTTGAGGTTCTAAATATTTATAACCTTGACAAGCGTGAAACTTAACCCTTCTGCAACTATTTTCACAGAACAATTAAATTATCCCATTTTATACAATAAAAATCAAATTTTGCCTCTACTAATCTATTAAAAAAAACTCAAATTTCTCAACTACTATTTTTTTAGCAATCCCATAATCTCTCGTTCCATATTCACCAATCCTCTTCCTCAATACTCGATAAATCGCCTGATGAATATTTTTCGTTAACCAACCAATGTTATCAATCTCGTTATCTAGTTGGAAGTCATATCGTATAGATAGCTCTGTCCCTCTTTTATCTAATTTACTTTGGACAAAGAAATCTTCAATTTTAAGATTTAGCCATGTAATATACTCTTTTCGCAAACCTTGAGCCTTTAAATAGTCTTCGCCTTCTGAATAATACCCTTGAAGCTTTTCACCTAGCCTGAGCTTCTTTATTTTGAATAAGTGTTTGGGCTTCGTCCTCTGAAATCAGCCCATCCTGTTGTAATTTAATGATTCTTTGTTTTTCAGATTTTAAGTTTTCAAGCACTGCATCGTTTGCTGCTTTTTTTTGCCGCTAAATACCGTTCAAATCCATCTGAAGAGAATGAGTCTTCATCACCGATACCTTTAGAGGAATATTTAGAAACACTACCTAGCTGTTGTGGCACTAAAACTAAAATATCATCCTCAATAATATTTTTAGTTTTTTTCGTAGACGGTCTGGCCTCTACAAACCCTAACTCTTCTAACATATTGATTTGAAAACTAAGATTTTCTCGCTGTAATTTAATTACTTCTCAATAACGTGTACCGGGTGCACAAACAATTTAAGTAGCTAGTCATTCATAAAAGAATTTTTCTATGTGACCTTTACCATCAGATGAGGTGACCCTATATAATAGAAGAACTCAGAAATTACAACAAATAGGTTAGATATAAATGATATAACAACGCTCAAAATCGGCTAGTTATATCGTTTATATCACTAAAAAAACGGAAAGTAATACACGTATACTAACGCGGTTGTGGTGGAAGTGGATGCTTCTTATAAAACATAAAAAAATCCTAGTTCCAAAAATTTTTGGTCTAGGATTTTTTCCATTACTCTTTGTTTATCAATGTATCTATTATCACACTTGCTCTTGCAGCGCTTAATATTGTTTTTGTATCTTTAATCGAGATGACATAAGAACTATCCCCCCCAGATGGTGTATATTGGTATGTGCTTAAATTATTACCATGTTCTAAATTAAGCTTGTATCCATCTTCTAATTGGTAAATTATCAAGGTATATTTCAATTCTTTCTTTTCATAATAGTTAACTTCTGCTACCGGTTCTCCGGTCACTATCTTTTTGTCTTCCCCTTCTAAAATGTAAAAGGTTTCGTGAACATTTACCAAATCTGTAAAAGCAGGATCTGAATTTGAAAATGTTAAGAGTTCCTCATTTGTTTTGCTATCTTTAACCGTAATGGAATCAATATCTGGGCTAGTCTTCATAATATGTTCGAGCCCGTCAAGTTCTCTTTTCGAGAGCCAATTTAATATTAATACCCCTAAAATAACAATGATGATTAAGATTATCCTTTTTTTCACGAAATATCCCCCTAACATTTTTTATAAAATTTTTGATAAATAGGAAAATGTATGACGATTTTATAGTTCCAGTGTAATTATAAATCTATCAATTATTAAAAAAATGCTTTTCTGCATATTGCATAAGCTTATTAATATTCCAGTCCGATCGTAACATGTAATTTTTGATGCATTCAAGCATAATATCATTTCTTATTTTTTTTCGGTAAATAACATGCACCGGGTGCATAAATATTTCTGACAATTCACTACAATTTCAAAGGAAGAAGGGACAGGTTCATTGTCCGTTTATCGCAATTTTAAGAAAATTAGAATAGGTACCTGTCCTAAGCTATAGAAAAACCAAGGAAGACTAGTTTTTTTAGCATAAATCCATCATTCTAACCTATCATAAAATAAGAAAAGTAGATTTGT
>NZ_JBMIRP010000031.1:0-22700 GCF_049202975.1 Ureibacillus sp. MALMAid1270
CTTTTTTCCCTTCGCCCTCAAAAACAAGGCGCAACCTTTTCGGAATGTTTGTCAAGAGCGATTGTCCTCTCGTTCGGAGAATGATTTCCGCCCTGAACTATTGTGATTTTCAGTTTTTCATAGAAGTTTTGACACTACCTTATCAAGTTAGAAACTGTAAGATTCGTAATACTTCGTAATAGTCAGTTGTTTCAAATTCAACCGTGTTATGTGGTTTAAATTTTGCTCCCGGATAAAATGAATTGCGGAAAGCACGAGTATGATCACGATAGACGAGCTCAACAACAAATTTTTCAGGAAGGGTTACTTGTATAGAATTTCTATCGATCTTCATAGATTCTTCAACTAATCTTTTAGTTTCGCTTACTGCTAATCTTGGGCTAACACTTAATGTCGCACCACCTATGCCTTCTTTCGTAGCGAATGTGACAATATTTTCATTTATAGTTTTAATTTCCTCTGTAAGACCTACATCCCCGCTTACAAATGAAACTGGAACTCCATGTAATGCTGCTGCATAAGTATTAATTAAAAATTCACTAACATATTCACCATTGATTTTTACATCGACAGTCGTTGTCAAAGTATGTGCTAATGGGTTACGATGGCTACCACCTTTACTGTGGTAGCCAATGAATATAGCTCGATCGAAACTTTCATCAAGACCCGCAACCATACACATTGGGTCACCAGTCCATCCACGAATCACCTTGACATTTTCAGGTAAGATCGAAATATCTATATTTCTTGCAGAATCATGTGCATCTTTTAATAGAATTTCAGTTGCACCACCTGCAATTGCACCTTCAATGGCAGCTTCAACTTCTTTTGTCATTTGTTGTTGGAAAGGCACATAATCAGGAGTATTTTTTTCAGTTTCAATCCAAGTAGTTGAACCTGCAACCCCTTCTAAATCTGCACTAATAAAAACTTTCATACGTATCGAAACTCCTTTATATCGTTGTTTTGAAGATCTGCTAAAACTGGTCCATATTGAACATTTTCGAGCTTTACACGTCTTGCCCAGGAGAGATTCCCGAAGTCGTAATGCCACCATTCCTCAGAATAATTACTAAAACCAACAGCAGTCATGCAATTGTATAAAATTCGTCTATTTTTAAGTGCTACTTCATTATCCATCGGATGATCTTCAAAATATCTAGTTGCAGATTTCACACTCATTTCATCGAAATAAGTTCCAAGATCAAGTGCATTTCCATCACAGTCACCAAGCGTTAAATCTATAGCCCCACCTGTTACATGTGGTGAAGTACGTGTTGGTTCAATACTTGGAAAAGCAACATACTTTAATGTTTCTTTATGAACTTCGTCTTTCGTTAAGTGTGGCTGTTTATCTTTAATAGATTGAGAAAACATCTCAAATAAAGATTGTTGCACCTGAAACGGGCGATATCCGTCATATAAAATAAAACTATATTGTTCAGGCAACATCCCAAGGGCTTGCTTTAGTCGACGATAGACACCCTCTCGAAGATAAATAAACTTTATGCTTGATGGTATTTCTTGTTCAAAATAAATTGGCTTTATGTAAAGTCTTTTCGGCTCAAATTGAACTTTTATTAGTGGTTCCTTATTTTCAATAATTTTAGGATTCCAATGATTGTTAGCCGTACTTAACTTCTCAATTGGGCGATACAAAAAATCCTGTATGTAAACCACCTCTAAACTTGCGATAATTAAGTCAAACAATTTCCATTTTACTAAATTTTTAAACAATTCAGTATTTAACATAAAATCTATCACACTTTAAAAATTTTTACTAGATGTAATTTGTATTTTTGTAATAGAAATAGTATTTAGCAATATCTTTCTAATAATTGAAATAATGACTAGAATTCTTATAGGATTAATAATTCTAACTTTGAAAGTCTTGCATTTTATCAAAAAAAGTTATTCAAGCTAAATATTCGCTTGAATAACTTTTTACTAATTTCCAAAATTATATGAATGTACTATATGACCGTCTCGTCCAGTTGTCGTAGTTGCTTGTGACAATGAATTCATGATTGCTTCTTCAGTAGCTTCTGCAGCCGCTTGGAACAATAGATTCATAATTGGGTGGTCTTCACGTAACTGCGCTCTTGTTTCTACCAAATCTTTTGTAAAATGAGATATTTTATGTGCAGTAGTAAATCCAATGACAATATCCCCGCTACCATGAGAATAATGACTACCCGTTCTACCTAGTCCGATTCCACATCTTTTAATGACACGTTGTAATTGACGACTACTTAGTGGAGCATCTGTAGCTAAAACGATAATGATGGAACCATCCGTCGGTTTGATAGTCGATTCTTTTTGCGCTTCTTGTGGTTGATAACGATTTGCTTGTAACTCGGAACTCTCACCAAAATTACTTAAAACAATACACCCAACTGTAAATGATAAGTCTTCGTTTTCAAATGTTACCTTTCTAGAAGACGAGCCAATGCCCCCCTTATAACCGAAACAAATCATTCCTTTACCTGCTCCAACTGCCCCTTCTTCTGCAACTTCGACTGTTGCTTTACGAATTGCTTCAATGGCATGATTTGGTTTAACAGGACATGATCGAATGGAATTTAGGTAGCTATCGTTACATTCCCCCACAACAATATTTATAGTGCCAGTAGAGACACCAATTTCCGGATTAGAATCTAACATATACTCTAGTGTACCTTGTGTAACTGCAGGAACAGCAAATGTATTTGTTAACATAATTGGTGATTCAATTACACCTAATTCATTGACTTGTACAAGACCTGTTGTTTTCCCAAAGCCATTAATAATGTAGCTTGCAGCAGTCACTTTTTCTTTAAATAAGTTTCCTCCATGAGGTAATATTGCTGTTACACCTGTGCATGCATATGTACCTTTTTCATCAATTGGTTCATCTAAAGTGACATGTCCAATACGGACTCCTTCAACATCGGTAATACAGTTTTTAGGACCAACTGGTAATTGACCAATTTGAATACCGAGTTCTCTAATTTTCTTACTCACGACCTCAACTCCTTTCAAATTTATGTATTATTTTACTTGGAATTTGTTTCTATGGGTAGAGAAGTTTGGTAGCAATTCGAATTACAGTAGAAAAATTTAAGAGAAAAATAAAAAACGCCCAAACTCCTTTTTGAATAAAAGAGCCTAAGCGTTGTAGTAACAAATCTGTATTTGTGTTTTCACAATAAAGCAAAATGAAACACGTTGCAATCGTTTACAGAGTCTTTTCACATAACTTTCAAATTTTAAATACTATATTCAAATGAATTTCAATTTAGTATTGAAATTTATTTTACTTTAGGTCATACAGACTACATTTTGAATGATTTTCAAAAATTTACTCGACCTAACGAACCTTTTTCATATTTAAAATAGTTATTTATAAAATTCGGTATATACTGTAAATAATGGAAGTCTTACCCCTCCTTACATACTAGGGAAAAATAATTATTACTCAATATTTTGGAGGAAAATGATGAAGAAACTTTGGGGCATTGCATGCTTATTACTCTTGTTTGGCTGTACCGATGTAAACAAAGAGACTTCTGAAATGGAAAATGAACCAGATAAGTCGCAGGAGGAATCTTCGAAATATCAAGAAGAATTTGAGATTGCATTAAACTTAATAGAACAAAACAAATTATACGAAGCAATGGATATTTTAACAGTACTAAAAGAAGAAATAAGTTCTAAAGATGATGTAAATTTATTAAATAAGGTTGAAACAGAACTTGCAAACCTTCATAAGATGATTGCGACCGATCAGAGAGAAAATAAGCAACTTGCAGATATTTTTGTTCAGTTATTTAAATCATACGGAGTCATTCCATCTAATCATAAGTATCATGACCCAAAAGGCAATCTATATGTCGGTATTGTATACGCAGATTTAATAGATTTTAATAATGATGGAAAAAAAGAATTATATACATTGTTTAAAAGTAGTACTTATATGAAATACGGACCTTCACATAGAGCAAATAATGGCTATATTGAGGAGATTTGGGGCATTGGAGAGAATGAAGAACAAAAGTTATTATGGAATCAATTCTACCCTTACGATTCAACTGAACTTTCTGGTCATTCAGTTTCGTTAAATTTATTAGAAAATGGCACTACTGTCCTTAAACATTTAACAAACAATTCAAGTTTCTTAAATACTAAATTCTATGCTCTTCGTGATCAGTCGTTTTGTCAGATTGAAGAATTTAATATTAAAACTGGTGAAAACATTGAATATCAATTAAACGGCGGCTCAGTTGACTTAGTCACTTTCAACGAAAAGCTCAGCCAATATAACAACAGTAGTGAAAACGATATTATTAATAGTGATAGTGGAACAATCGAGTTTGGAATTTCCTTGGCAAATCCATTTAATCAAATAGAAGCTGTTATGGAAGAACTTTCATCAACTATCCACCCAACACCTAATAATGAACAAAATATTATTGAAGATAAGAGTATCGTTGCCACAACAAAAGAATATCGCAATTTTGGGCATATTGATGTTCGTGATTCTTCAACATATACAACAATGATTAATTCTCTAATTTTGGACGGTATTGTAAAAAGTGACGCTGAACAATTTGAACCTTTTGGTGCCGGTTATAAAGAAGAAACAATCATAAATGCTGTGAAAACCTATTTTGGAGTAACTATAGTTCCAACTAATCTAGGGTTACCATCAGAATTATCTGGTCATTATTGGCTGCATTATGTAAATAACGGTTTTTATTTACCTGCTTCGGATTTCTATCGCCAACAAGAAATCGCAACTCCAGAAACAATAACTCAGTTAGCAGATGATTTATTCTATGTAAAGACGAATAATTTTAAATTTAACTTAATGGAGCATTTTATGAACACTGAAATTCAGTTAAATATTAATGAATATTTAGATGTACCAATGAATGATTGGCCAGAGCACATGCAACCATTTTTAACTAAGGATCTCCCAGTTTATTTAATCCTTAAGAAAATCAATAATCGCTATCAATTATTGTATAAGAGTTATTTGAACTTAACAGACGAAGAACTAGTAGAATTCGCAAATCAATAAAATAATTCAAAAGGGATAGCTTGAAAATTATTTCAGGCTATCCTTTTTCTAGTTCCTTATGACTAAAATTCATAGATTTGAACATGAGAATGATAATATTTAGCAAACCATATTTCCTAATTGAGTAAACTATTAGATAATGTGATAATGACTACATTTTAAAAAATTTGGAGCAAGTTTATGATATCAAAAAAGTGGTTTTGGAGTATTATCATATTTTATTTAATCATTGGAACATACATATTTTGGAAAGGTTATCAAACTCCATTCGTTGGTATACACGTTGAAAAATCGAATGAGGAATGGGTTGTAAGTGGATTTCGTCACCCTGAAATAGCTGATATTTATCAAATAAATGTTGGTGACTTTGTAATTGCAATCAGTAACCATGATATAAAGAAATCCAAAAAATTAGTATATGATCATACCATTGGATTTGCAGATAACATTACAATCAAAACAATAGATGGCCAAGTACGAACAATTCATTTTAATCATATGGATGTAGCCTCTCATTTTATGAGTGATTACATATTACCTTTACTATATTTTCTAATTGCATTAGGTATAGCAATATATTTGTTTATACATAAAAAAGGAAATAAATATTCATTAAACTATTTAATATTATTTATATTGACTCTTTCAATAGCCTGTGGAAGTATCCCTCTATATATGCGTATGAATTGGTTCGGTACCATTATAAACAGTGTTAGTATAATCCTTACACCAATTTTGCTTATCGCTTTTATGAAACACTATTTTCAGTATCTATCAATCAAATGGCCATTCACTAACAATATTAAATGGTTATATTCCATTCCAATATTTATTTTTATATTAACGATTTTAGAAAAGTATATCCCATCTATGTATCATGTTGATTCTTATATTATTCTAGTGATATTTTTCATATTAGTTCTTGTTAATATAACAATTATTGTTTACGCGTTTATTAAATATCCTAAATCTCAGATTAAATTTCTTTTTTGGGGGATTGTTGTACCAATACTTCCTTTTGTTCTTTTTTATGTAGTGCCCTTAATGCTATTTAACAAGTTTATATTGTCTACTTCTACCCTTACGATTTTTTTCTTATTTCTCGTAGTTGGTTTTATCTTTGCTCAATTTTCTGAGCGATTATATGATGTGGACTATTATATTTCAAGGTTAAAATATTACTCGCTATTCGCGATCATCCTCACTATCTTACTTTGTCTAGGGATTTACTTGTTGGTGTCAATTTCAATTTTGGAGTTATTTAGCTTAGCAATTTTTATTTTTCTAGTTATTATTTTCAGTTTATATGTTAAAGAATATATGGATTATACAAATCGTAAAGTATTATTTTCTCCGCGAGGAAATTATATTCACCAATTATATTCTTCAATCGGAAATATCGGTAAAACAGTTCATTTAGAAGAATTATTTAATAATTTATCGACAATTCTTTCTAAACAATTAGAACTTGATACAGTGTATGTTATTGGTTTTAATAATAAGGAAAAACAATTCGTTGAAAACCATACAATTCAAACTAAACCAATACATCAATCTCTTCCTACCTCGTTATTTGACCAGTTAAAGCTATTCGAAATAAAGAAAACTGATGAATGTTATGTAGCATGTATCCATCAAGATGTGGAAATGAAGCATTTGTTAATATTGGGTGATCGCAAGTATTCATCTTTAAAGCACGAGGAATTACTTACTTTAGAGTTATTAATCTTATACGTGACTAATTTTATTGATAATACAAAATTAGTTGAGGAATTGTTGACGAAGCTAAACACGATGGAGAAAGAAGAACATGGACATCCATTTTGGTTTGAAAAACTAATCTTTCTTAAACTAGAAGAAGAAAAAAATCATTTAGCACAAGATTTGCATGATACTGTTTTACAGGAGCAAATTTTCCTAATTCGTGAGATGGATACGGTTCTACATGAACATAATACTTTGCAGCTACAAGAAAAAGTAGCCGATTTTCATCATCAGTTAATGACCATCAATCACCAATTACGGGAATACTGCGAAATCTTAAAACCGCCATTACTAGATACTTTAGGTTTAAATGCTGCACTTAATAAACTATTTATTCAAACTAAAAGACGTGCTGAATTCACTTTACTTCATAAAATTGAAAATATTGATACTACTGATAAGTTCGTCCCATTATTGATTTACCGTTTCATTCAAGAGTTGCTGACGAATGCTATTAAACACTCCAATGCTACTTACGTTAAAGTCCAATTATCTAAATACAATAAAGGATTTGAAATCATGTATATGGACAATGGCATTGGGTTTGATCCATCAATATTAAAAAATACTGAATCAATGGGAATAGCAGGAATAAGAGAAAGAGTACATACCTATAAAGGGGATTTCATAATTGATACTTACCCCGATGAAGGTACTCAAATTCGTATACGTGTAGGAGATGTTGAAAATGATTGATATATTAATTGTTGATGATCATATCGCAGTATTAGAAGGAACAAAAAATCTATTTCATGATTTGGATGATTTTGCGGTAAATACGAGTAGTGATATATATGCAATCCATCAAATGTTAAATGAAAATAAAGCAAAATATGATGCCTATTTAGTTGATATTAATATGCCCGAACAGAATGGAATCGTGTTATGTAGTAAAATTCGTTCGAAACAGCCATCCGCAAAAGTGATACTCTATACTGGAGATAACATCGAGGATTACTATTCCTTAGTCTTAGATCAAATGGTTGATGGATTGATATCAAAAACAGCAACAAAAGATCAAGTGATCCATACAATTCGTGAAACTATTAAAGACAATCTTGTCTTACCTGCGAATTTCATTGATTATGTAAAAGAATATTATCGTGGGGATGAGATGGAAGAATCTCTAAAACTGAATGACCGTGAACAACAAATACTTAATCTTGTTGCAATGGGTTACTCAAATAGTACAATTGCTGAAGAATTACAATTATCTCAACGTACAATAGAGCGAAATTTATCACAAATATTCGATTTATTGAATGTTACTAAACGTTCAGAAGCTGTCATGGTTGCAAAACAAAGAAGTTTGATTTAGAGGAAAGTTGAAATAGTGGTAAATAAATATAAAAATTAATAGGCGCTGCTCAGAATTATTGTGCTAGAGCAGCGCCTTACTCAAATGAGTCTATATCATCATAACATTCAATTTGCTTTTTCAATTGTTACGTGGCCTCCCGTAAGTATGTTTTATTGTTCTCCAAAATTTTAATCATCTGTTGTAGAATTTTTTCTTCTACTACTGGTGAGACATTTAATTCTTTTCTAATTACTGTATACAAATCTAATATTGAACCTACGTCGAGTCTATGTTTCTCCGCTAGTTGAAACGCTCGCTCTAACTGTCCGGTTATCATCGGCAGTCCTCCCTTTTTTAGTTGTCACTTCTATTTTATGATGTTTTGGCGAAATTTTCATCTTAATCCACTAAATTTTTTTATCTTTTTTTTATTTTTCTTTGAAAAAGCCTGTTTTTAGGCTTATTCTCCCGTTTATAACCACTCATTTGAAAAGTAATCGCCCAAGGAAATATTCAATTTCTTGAGCGATTTTTTATAGTATGAACGTTTTTTACCTTTTTCATTTATAAGATAAGCCAAAATTATAAACGTATTTATTTCCAGTTTTATCTTCATAGACGTAGGAAGGATCTTCTCTAAAGCCTGGCAGATCACCAGCTTCATTGTTTATAGCATCCTGATTTGCCGGAATTGTAAATGGAAGTTTTCCAACAGGATTAAACTTACCACGCATAACATCAAATAAGCTTTCTGGTTTCACTCCAAAAGTTGCAATTACACTTGCAGCATTAGGTTCAATATTATTGATCAGCCATGGATTTTTAAAATCAATTGCAGTAATGGTTGGAACCTTTTTTTGAATTTCACTTACACGATTAATATTAAAAACATCAGTATCTGGACCAATTGAAAGGGTAATCTTGCTTTGACTAAATAAATCCATACTTGGCATAATCCAAATAAAAGCATGAGTTGCTTCATCTAAAGAATCAGCTATCGTAATATTTCCATCATATTTTTTTAATCGTTCTTTCATACTTTGTGTATTTTCCCCATTTTCTCCTCCAGGGAATACTTGCACATACAATTTCATGTTTGTTAGTTTGTCGTCTGTTAATGGTAATAAATTTTGATTGTTTCTAAGTAATACAATGGACTTTCGATGTGCATCGTCCGCACGCATTTTGGATTCATGGTCATTTACAACCTCAAGTGCTTTTTTAGCATCAACGTATGGATTTTCAAATAAACCAAGCATTAACATTTCTGTTATTAGGAAAATTGCTGACCGATCCACAACTTCCTCACTGACAAGTCCTTGATTGACTGCATTAATAATTGGAGTCGGATCAGTAGCTCCTGAAAAAATATTCGTACCAGCATTTAATGCTTTTGCAAAACGCTCTTCGATTGATAAATCGAGCGCACCCCATGCCTTATCAATAACCGTGCTTGTATCTGAATTGACATAACCTAAAAAGCCGAGTTCAGCTCTTAAATAATTGTTTATAAATGGTTTATTAAATGCGAAACCTACTTCTTCGAATTGCGAAGTTTGACTAAAAGGCTTGAGACCCTGATTTGCACTTAAATTACTAGGAAATGCATAATAAGGCATAATAGACGTTGTATCTGCTTCAATTGCAGCTCTAAAAGGTGGCATATGGTATCTTAAAAGACTTCCTTCTGTTGGATAAATATTATATCTTCCTGTCTCAAAGTGCGGATCTTTCCCTGATTCACGTGCTCCTCCGCCTGGGAAATGTCTTACAGTTGTTGTTACACTATTTTCATTTAGAATATCGCCTTGATACCCTATTACAATTCGATAAATAATATCTGAGACTAGTGCAGGATGTTCTCCGAAAGTTTCATCGATCCTAGACCAAAGTGGATCAGTTGCAACGTCAGCTGAGTAACCATATAATTTACGAATTCCAGTTGCACGAAACTCTTTCGATGATATTCTGGCAAAGTCTTCTATTAGTCTTAAATCCCTTGTGGCAGCTAACCCTAGCGTATTTGGCCAATATGAGAATTGACCAGTATTTCCAGGAGAAGTAGGTTCTAATGCCTGGATTGGTGTAGCATGATTACGCGGATTAGATATGATCATCGCAGGAATACCTAACCGTGAGCTCTCAGCAGCCTCTTGTAACTGATTATTATAGTTAGCGATGATGTCTGCACTTGGTGTTTCACGGAAAATAAAATAACGCGTATTTTGTTCTAGATGTGCATTTGGTAGCACAAGTTTCCCATCCTCGAAAATTGGAAACTCAGGAATCATTAATAGTCCCGCTTTTTCCTCAAGAGTCATTTGTGAAACAAGATCCCGCGCACGATCATCATGAGAAAGCTGCCAGTTCTCATAATGATCTAGTTTGCCATTCGCATTTAAATCTTTATAAGTATTCCCATCAATTGTTAATATCTTTTTAACTTTCACACCAAGTGTAGGTGGTGTCTCTTGTTGTGCAGATACCTGGTTGAATGGCGTGGAAGTTGATGAAATTAACACGAGTATGATAGAAGAAATAAAAACTTTCTTTAGATTAACCATTGATTCCCTTCCTTTACTTCGCTCTAACAATTATTCTGTCGATTCTTTCAAGTTTTATGTATGAATCAGCAGTAAAGGAATATAAGGTTAATAAAATATTATAAAAGCCATCCTTAGCATGAAGGATGACTTGTTTTATATGAAAAAATTAGATGGTAGGTATGCTTAAACCTATTGTATCTATTTTGCAATTTAATTAAATAAAATTTGTTTTAGACAAATTGATACGAGTAGTATTAGCTAATACTTTCTCGTTCTCTTCGGATCACTGGCAATAGGGATAAAACATGATCAATTCGAAACGATCGGCGAGCTTGTTTCGTAAAGCAATAAGCTGTAAAGGTTTGATCAGTGACATTTAACACTTTCACACGCCTTTTCGTAATTTCCCCACTTTTCGCTTCATATATCATATCGACCAATTGATTTCGAATCATGACTTTCATCAATTGTTCTTTCAATCGTTCATCTCCTTCTTAATTCGATTATAGAACAAGTGTTCCCTATTTTCAATTATTTATACAAATTTACGTGAGAATATTTAGCTTTATGACCAGGATCAAATTTGAGAAGCATTGAGGAAATTTTCCATAATAAAACTGCACTTAAATTGTTTGTGGATATAACAATTAAGTGCAGTAAATAATTTATTATTTGGATTTAGTACTCTTCGAACCGCAAATTTTTTGCATCATATTTTCATTCGAGCTTTTCATAGTAGTGAAATGGTGCCCAAGTAAAGAATTCATGAATGCTGTCCAAATTTATTTCAGCAGGATTAATAACCGTATTATTATATGTATTGAACGTTATAATGTAAGTATGAGAGCTCAACTCATCAATCATTATATCTAAATCACAAAACTCAAATTCAATCGCAGATATCACATCTTCTATGGAGCTTGTTTGAACGCGATAAGATACCAGTTTCACTTTTATCACCTCACTTCAAAAACCAACAAGAACTAATAACGACAATACAATTCGTATTATATAATAATTTTACTTATGCATCATTAAAAAATTGTAATTTTTTTCTAGTTTTTTGTTAAATAAAGTAAATAAAAGCTCAGAATTTTTCTCTGAGCTTTTTATTGTTTTAGTATTCTTTTGCAATGGCTTTTACAATTTCATCAATACCTGTTGTAGCACCTGATTTATTTTGTACTAATACACTGAAAATGTACCAATTCCCGCTACTAGCTTGAATATAACCACTTAAAGTACTAACGCCACTTAATGAACCTGTTTTGGCAAATACTTTCCCAGCTGTTAACGGATCGTTCAAGCGATTACGTAATGTACCTCCTACGAAACGTTGACTTTCGCAGCGACAGGCAAACTAGTCAAATACGTATTAAACCATTCTTCACTTTGTACGTGATATAGTAGGTCACTCACCGCAACACTTGAAACGTGATTACTATGAGACATTCCAGATCCGTCTTCAAAGAACCAATCATCCATGTTTAGACCTACTGATTCACCGTATTCTCTTAATACTTTTAGACCTGCATTTGTGCTACCATGATGATTTTTAACTTTACCAATTGTCTTGATTAAAATATCAGCGATTCCATTATTGCTTAGTTTCATATAAGGAATTAATAGTTCTTTTAATGGCATAGATTCTTTAACAGAAACAAGTTGAGCACTGTTCGGAGTTGCTGCTTGGAAAACTTTATGATGAGTATATTCGATTACAGCTTCTGCTAATAATTCTTTGAACATATTTAATGTATGAGTTGTTGGATTTTGAACTGTAATCCAATCTCTATAAGTTCTACCAACAGGAAGATTTCCACTGATGACAATTTGATTCGTTTGATATGTTCTTTCTACTGACAGTGTATTTGCTTGACCTGTAGCAACAGTTACTGCTTCATTGATAATTTCTAAATCCCCAATATGAGGAGTGATTTTAAATGATGGTGGTTCACCAACTTGAGTTGCTGTTACATCCACAATAATTGTTCCAGAATCATAGTCTGCATTTGGAGATGTCGTTAATGCTGTAATTGGAGCAGCATAATACCACGACTCGTCACCAGGCCAAATACCAGGTGTTAATAAATCACCATCAAACCATTTGTCATCCCCAACAATACGTCCATCTATTTTATGAATGCCTAGTGCCTTTAAATCATTGGCAAATTGTTTTAAATCGACATCCATTAAAGTTGGATCACCATGTCCTTGTAAATAAACATCGCCTTTTAAAACGCCATCTGAAATTTTACCAGTGATATAAAGTTTTGTTGAAAATTTATAGTCTTCTCCAAGAACATCTAGAGCTGCTGCAGTTGTAATTAATTTCATGTTTGATGCAGGTTTTATTGGAGTATTTTCATTTAGCCCATAAACAATTTCACCTGTTACACCATCTCTTACGGTAATACTAACATCTGCACCTGTTAAACGCTGTTCTACAATGGACTTAATTGTTTCATCAAATGTAGATACTTGAATTTCTTCGGCACTTGCATAATTCTGAAAACTAAATAAACTTACTAAGAGCACCAACGCAACTAACATGAATGGCATTTTCCTTTTCACAAAATCACCCTCAATTATCAGAATTTTCCTTTATTTAAACAATGAAATATATTCCATCTAAAGAAATTAAATCCCTCTTATTCTTTTAAAAATGAGAGATAGGGATTATTTTGATGGAATTGGAGTAAATCGATAAACCTATCTTGTTAGTTGGCAGTACATCTAATTACTTATAGTTAGTTGATACGATAGGGGTTTTTCTTTGGCTTCGCCTTAATAAAAGAAAAAACACCACAGTTTTTCCTCTGTGATGTTCAAATACTTATATTTATCGTTTGTAAACAACCTCAAAGTCTTCGAATACAACTGGCATGTCTTCATGAAACACATATCCAATAGAACTTCCTTCGCTTTTATAAAATCGGATATGGCCTCTTTGCCAAGACTCCAATGTGTCATCCTCACCTTCACGCTTGCAAAGATCATATGTAACCTCAGAAAATGGAATGATTGTTACAGCTGTCGTCTGAATAACACATCTCGGGGTCCCCTCCCAATCCGTTACAATACTTAAGTCTCCTACTTTAGGTAATGGATTTCCTTGTATCTCATAAGACCACAAACTACTTGCAGTTGCTTTCTTTTGACCATCTAAAACCAATTGCAATAATTCATTAGCCAATTTTTCAGTTAGTTCAAAATGAAATGCTTCCAGATATGTTGTTGTTTCATTTCTACCTGTTTTCTCTAAAAACTCCCTCCAAAACAAATCAATCTTTGTTGAACTTTGATTTTTCTCCATATTCATGTTCCCCCTATTCTATTACCAGAATATTGTACAAATATATGACATTGAATATCAATCAATTAAACATCAGTAGTTTTCATAGAATGAAGGGTTCGACTTTGTGAATTATCCGATAGCACTTATAGAAAAAGACACAAATTTGTAAAATTTTGAATAATAAAAATTTTTTAGTGACATTTATGCAAAACAATATGTTAATATAGCTTAAATAGAAATGATTCAAGTTATTAACCTTTTAGAAATGAGAACAATGAACTTGTTGAATGTTGAAAGCGAGGAGAAATTGAATGAAACCAAATGTAAAAATAATTGATTGTACCATTCGAGATGGTGGACTTGTGAATAATTGGGACTTCACTGTAGAATTTGTTCAAGATTTATATAACGGATTAAATGATGCAGGCGTTGAATATATGGAGATTGGGTACAAAAACTCTCCTGCCCTATTAAAAGCAACAGAGCCAAATCCTTGGCGATTTCTTGATGATGACTTCTTAAAACAAATCATAGAGAAAAAGAAAACAAAACTTTCTGCTTTAGTTGATATTGGACGTGTTGACCCGAATGATATATTACCACGTGAAGAAAGTATTCTAGATATGATCCGTGTTGCTTGTTATGTTAGAGAGGTAGATAAAGGTTTAGAGCTTGTTCAAATGTTCCATGATTTAGGCTATGAAACTTCCCTAAACATAATGGCATTATCAAGTGTACCTGAACAACAATTAATCGAAGCATTCGATATGGTTAGAGAAAGTCCAGTAGATGTCGTTTACATTGTAGATTCCTTTGGAAGTTTAGATCCAAATGATATTGAACATCAGGTTAATAAATTCCAGGCACTCATTCCAAATAAACAACTAGGAATTCATACGCACAATAATTTACAATTAGCCTTTGCCAATACATTAACAGCTATGAGAAATGGTGTTGTATACCTTGATTCATCTCTTTACGGAATGGGCCGAGCAGCTGGAAATTGCCATACTGAACTTTTAGTTGGTTACATTAAGAAAACAACATATGAAATCAAACCATTATTAAAAGTAATCGAAGAGCATATGTTAAACATGCGTGAAACATGGGAATGGGGCTACATCATCCCTTACATGATCTCTGGAATTTTAAACGAACATCCGCGCGTAGCGATGGCTTACCGTAATAGTGCTGAACGCGATCAATTTGTTCAATTCTATGATCAAGTGACTACACCTGAATCTACACCATCACCAACATCTAAATAATATGAAGTTTTAAAGGGGCTCTCCTATGATGGAAAAGCTCCTTTTGTATTGGAATATACAACTATTCCCCTATTCCATAAATGATTTCGTAGCCTTTCTCATTCACATGAGACTCAATATATCCGGAAAAATGTTTTTGGACGAATTGATTTTCTTCTTCTGCCGTTCTAAAACGAGTTGCTTTTCCAACTTCGCCTGCATCTTCTTCCCAAATTTTATTATGAACTTCTATTGCATTTGTAAAATCACCGTTACGCCAATTCTTTAAGACCTCACGATAATAGTTTTCATCATTATATTCATTACGGTCAAGCGCTTCAATAAGCTTATCAATCTCAACAAGACTTATTGGTGTAATTGTGTAAACCACTTCAGAATATACTTTTTGATGTGACATACCGTGAATTTGCCTATTAAGACTATAGCACCCGGTAGTAATCCAACTACAAACTTTCTGGCAAATGATTAATATAAATATCTAATGCATTCGTATATTTTTCTAAAACTGCTATTGTTTTAGGGTGAGGCTTTACATAGATAATTGGATAATCCTTTTCATTAAGTTCTTCATTAATTTGAAAAGCTAATTTTTCCTCTTCAATTGAAAATTGGGCATCAATTCCCCGTTTATTTCCACGAGCATCTACTCTAATCCATTTATTCAGGGATTTAATGAAAATAGCATTTAAAGCATGAATACAATATCCCTTTTCCGGAGTATCAAACAGCATCAATCGTTGATAACAAAAGCCTGTTGGTATCCCCTGCGATCGCAATAAAGATGCTAATAAATGTGATTTTGCATAACAAATTCCTTCTCTAAAGTCTAATACTTCCGAGGCATTACAAGTAACTCGATTGGATTGAATATCCCAAGAATGCGAAATTTCATCTCGAACAAAATCAAAAGCTATTTTAGCTTTTTCATATTCCGTTTGATTTGGATTGAAAAGTTCATCTGTCTTCCTTTTTATTTTTGGACTGGAATAATCAACTTCTTTTAATTCAAGTAAATAATCATTTAAATTATCTGACTCACAAATTAATCTCATTATTTCCACCCCTATCTTCGAACAAATATACAATAGTGTTAATTACTATACAATTTAAAGAATGAATTTGATAAATGTACCATTAAACTGATGGCCCGTTTATAGAATATGGGTAAGTTTCATGTAAGCATCATTATTATTAAATTATTACTCTTTAGATAAAAAAATAAGCCCATCTAAAAACCGACTTACGTTTTTAGCATCCCGTAAGTTGATGAACTAAATCACTTTCTTCATTGAAACAACTTTAATATTTATTCCATCTGGTTTATGTACAATTTTTTCATCATAAACCTCATAACCTATGGAACTATATAGTTGTATATTTTTAGGTACTGTCTTACGTACTTTACAAAGTATTGTGGTTACATTCACTTTTTTTGCATAGTCCTCTAAAGATTTTAATATCTTTTTTGCAATGCCTTTGCCTTGTTTTTCGGAACTGATAAACGATAAAAATATAAACCCTCGTCTTTTAGCTGAAATCGTACCATTCCAACTGGTTTATTTTCTTCATAAGCAATCAATGCCTTTTCTTCTTTTTCTAAAGCATCTGAAACTGACTGAACGGTTTCTTCTAAAGCACTCGATGGTGGGGTTTCATTTTTATATTCTATAAATGCCTTAATCATTAAATCATGTATTACTGATGCATCAGAAGATGTAGCAGAAGTTATTATCATATCGCTCCTCCTTAATTGTATAATAATTCATTTTATATAATTTTTATACATAAAGGAAGTAATAATATTAAATAATCCCAACACTGTTAAAAGTCGAATTAAATTTCGACTTTTTACTCAATTTTGCACCCTACTCCGGAAATTACTAAAAAATAATCTTAATCATGAAGTTGTTTAAGCTTATTTTAAGTGTTCTCTGCTTTTTACTATATACTCCTGTTCCGTATTTCTCACCAACATCTTACCCTTATTAATTCTCCAAGAAATCCTTACATTAGAACCATAGTATTGCAATTACTTTACACGAAATGTTACGATCACTGGAGCAGCAAGTAAAAAATCATCCGAAAAGTTCTTAGATTATGATGCAAGCCAATAATATTTTAAAGTATATATCTTCTTCGTATTGGTGTAGTAGTGATAATTCCTTATCATTTAGAATGCTAATTTAATTTCGGCCGTTTGAATATCCTAAACTATCGTATTTAGCTTGCAATTCTAATAATATTTTTTGAGTCTCAAGTCTCATTTTTTGTACTCCCTAAGTAATTCAGTCAAAACTACTACACCTCAATTTCATATTATTTTTTGATAAATTTACGTAGATTTCTATCGTGACCTGTAAGAACCTTTGACTCTGTGATATCTAGGTGGCCTAATACCCATTAGCTCCTCTAGTTCTCTACGACTTATTTTGCTTTTCTCCAGTTGGCTAGTAGAACTATTTTTTATAGGATAAATATTCTTTATAAAATCTTTCTTTGTTAACTATTCTCTTATTTTTAAATTCAATTTCAGGTGTTTCTAGCCTATAAGTAACCCCTAACAAAGTCTCAATCTCAATATTGAGAATTCCTTTATATTCTTTTTCATTTGAAGGGATAACAATTATTGAGTGTACTAATACTGATTCATCATCTATTTTTCTATTTACTGGTGTATGAGTTATTTGAAAACTCCGCTGCCCTTCATAATTACATGTAACACCTTGAGAAGAAAAATAAACATTTTTGACAACACAATATTTATCTGATTCGTTAGTTATTAAGAAATTCCACTCACCATTCTTAAATTCAGTCACTCTATTTATCCTTAATATAGGTTTATGACTTGCTTCGGCAAATCTCTTATTCGCTAAATAACTTCGAACTCCGATATATGCAGCTACTAAAGCTGTTATAGCTGGTAACCATTTTAGAATAATATCTATCCAGTTCGTAACCTTACCCCTATCACCTAACCTTAAAGGAATTTTATCAAAAATTCTAATATGTTAATTGAAGTCTAATACGCATCTTTAAAATTGAAATTCTTTTCAACTTCTACAGTAAACTCAAATGCATTATCTCTGAAGCCATTAATTATTATTTGACCGATATGAATTTGTTTCTTTAAGGAATCTTCTGTTATTTGATTAGGTGTATTAATAAATGTTTCAATTGATCTAATAATATGATTAATTGAATTTATTACTGTAAAATATCTTACAATAAATTCATATGGTATCTTTTCTCTTTCATTTTCTAGTAAGATTCGAATTTCTTTTAATTGAACAATGGGCATTAGTCTATATATTTGATCAATATTTGATTTTAAATACTCATTATTCTTAGGCGCTTCAATTAAATATTCAATTAAATTACAGTGTTCTTTAAATGACGATAGTTGTATAGCAATAAATTTCATTGAACCATATTTGCTAACATGTGCTTCTTTTTTATTATCATAGTTTTGTTTTAACATAATAATTATTGCTACAGCACCTGTAAGAAGTGCCCCGAATAAAGAACCGAAGAAATTCGTAAAAGCTCCCCATGAATCGGAATCCCAACTAAAATTAATATTGGAAACAATCATATAACTAATTAAAGTGTATACTACTAGAATTAGTATGAAACACAAGGAAAATAATATTAACCTCTCGAGATTTCTCTCTTTCAAAACTTCTCACCCTCATCCCATTAAACACGTTTTCCTTGCATTGGTGCGTGATGATCTTTGTCTCGGCGTGTGCTGGAAGTTCGCCATTTTAGCTACGCCATTAGTTAAAACTATCACACAACTCTCAGTTAACTCCATTATATCAAGATTTAGGTTTTCATCATAAGTCACCCTCTTCTCAATTTTTTGAAATTGTTCTTAGGTAATCGCAAGTGCTTTGGTAGAATCACTTTTCTCTTGATTGTGGTAATAATCCGTCGATTATCAATTGATAAGAATGCCAGGCTTTTTTATTGCTTAATGATTTAGCATGTAACCATGCACCTCTTTCAGTCCACAGGTATTAAACGGATACAAATTTTAGGCTTACGTTACGTGTTCTTTTAAATTGCTTATGACGTTTTCCAATTAATGCGAAAAAATGAATACCCTTTTGATATCCTGTCTAAGTTGCGCTGACGCCCCCCCTTGAAATTGATAAAGATATCGTTCATAATAATAGAAAGTGTTTTAACAACTCTACCTTGGCAAAACTGCTGACTTATTTGAAGTAAGTACAGATTACATTCTTGGTCGTACTGACACCCCAGAACCTCTCCAACATGAACAAGACGAAGCTGATTTTCAAACATTTGCTAATAACCCAGATCTAAACACATTTTATAAAGAACTTCCTGAATCGGATGAAGAAGTGGTTAAAAGACTTCGCGAAATTTGGGAAATTATAAAAAAAGATTTTAAAAAATAGGACATGTCGTAATCGGCATGTCCTAAAATAACAACTCCATTTGTAAAATTCAAACATTTATGTATTTTTTATTCTCCACTTAGTTATATTGTCGCAAGTCAAATATACTTATATTTTCATGATTTAAGGAAATCCATAATTGCAAATTACCTAAAAATGTGAAGAAAAGAGGAATTATTGTGTCGAATAACTACAAAGAACTGGAAGACTATCAAAGTTTCACTAAACCAGCTGAAGTCCACAAGGCTGTTAATTCATTGATTGGTATACTTGAGGGGATTAAATTGGACTCTGTTGTAAATACACTCGAATTGGAAGAAGTAATCCATTGGTGCAGCCTTCAAAGAAAATTTCAAAACAAATTTCCTTTTTCAGAAATCATACCAATGATTGATCTTGCATTAGTTGATGGTGTAATAACAGAAGAAGAAATAGAAGACATCTTATGGTTATGCAAAAATGTAGTTCATCAGGATGGTTTTAATATGTACTACAACGTAGTTACTTCTTCCCTACAAGAATTACAAGGAATAATTCATGGTGTAATGGCAGACAACGTGTTAACTGAACAAGAAATAACAAAAATGTTCTCATGGATGAATGATCATGAATTCCTTAAAGGATACTACCCTTTTGATGAGATTTATAGTTTACTAATTTCAATAAAAGAAGATGGGATTATAAGTGACGATGAGAAAAATATGTTAAGAGCATATTTTTCTCATTTCATAGATACAAGAAGTTCATATAATATCAATGAAATCGAGATGAAAGAACTGCAAAGTAAATATTCTGTCACTGGAATTTGTGTAGTGGATCCACAAATCATATTCGAAGGAAGAACGTTTTCGTTTACTGGCACTTCAAGTAAAGCAAAACGAAGTGAAATCGCAGAACTAATTACAAATAATGGAGGTATTTTTAATAACAACGTTACTCAACAAACCGACTATCTTATTGTAGGAAACGACGGGAACCCTTGCTGGGCATTCTCGTGCTACGGCCGAAAAGTCGAGAAAGCCGTTGATCTACGAAAAAACGGATCTTCAATTCTTATCGTACATGAAAATGACTTTTGGGATGGGGTTTGGTGATTAATTGTATCTACCTAGAGTATTATGACAAAAAATTAAGCTCATACTTGGAGATGGTTAAATTTTGGGAGCTAAAAGTTATCTATTCTGTGATGTTAAAAGATTTTATGAAGATAGTTTCTTTCGACCAATTCAAACTTCATTTCTAGAAAATGAAGGTCAATCTGAACTAGAAATATTAAAGTTAGATACGGTAATAAGTCAAGATTTTAATATTCACCATGGAAAATTTGATTTTGAAAGAAAGCAAAAAGGAAAAGTATTTGGTAAAGTTTTCTCTAAATTTTTTGAACCCCTCGAGTTTCCGATATTTTATAATGAAAACTTAAATTTATGTATTATTCAAACAAAGTCTGAAGCCGCATTAGAATTTATTAGGCAATTAAATTCAAGTAACCAATTCGATTTAATTAATTGCAGTATTGATTTCGACAAGATTATAAAAAGAGTTCCTGAAATATCTGGAGCTTGGATTGCAGGATTAAAAGGACAACATCTAAAAACGGCAGGTTATTTTGGACCAAACGTTCACTTAAGCCCTGAATATAACGATGCTATAAAAAGAGGGGAAATATCTGCAATGTCAATAAAATGGATTGATAAAGATCATATAGAGTATTGTGTTACAATTTCCAAAAAAGGTTCAATAACAATTTATAATAACTTTGATAATCATCAACAAGAATTTGAATTTATAATCGATATTTATTTAAAATTAATAAAATAACCCTCGTATTAACGAGGGGAAATAGTTAGATATTCTTCAGTAAAACTTCTTAGCGATTGTAAGCTGTCGGTGAAAATTGAAACAGTATTTTCATCGATGGTAATTCTTTCATTTTCGCCATTTAAAACTACCCTAAAAGTTTCAATTTTTTTCGAATCTAACTTTTTTAAATAAAACCATAGAATGGATTTCCCTCTTTAAACCTAATATTTAAATAATATTCTGTTGAATCGGGTCTTAATTCTTTGTTGACTTCTTCTATTATTTTTCCTATCTCATCTTTTATTATCCTTATTGATCTTCTATAAGATACCTCTAGATCATTCAACTCAATTCTTAAATAATCATCGTTTAAAACGATATCATACGATAAAGTATTATTTTTAAATTGTCTTCTCGAATCGCTTAATATTTGGACTTTAGAATTTTTAGAGTTTAGAAATATTCTCTCGATTTTTGTAAAAATACTAACATCATATTCCCTATGGAACTCTATTGCCATATTCCATACACAATCTGGATTTATCATTTTATAATAAAAACTTTTAACTAAGATATAAAATCTTTCTGAATTATTCCAAATCAATAAATAATGGAAATAAATTAGAAAATGCTTTAATTAAATTATATACTACATTATACTAAAATAGAACAAATGTTCTACTTTTCTTTTTCATTGGAGTGGTTTTTATGAATTACACCAGTTATACTGAAGATTTTGTAAAGGAATTATATTATAGAATAGGTATTTTAAGGCCGCAGAAACTCGATTTCGGAGTAATATCATATAAGATGGGGATTGATGTCTTTTACTGGAACAAGCCCAGTCAGGCATTGTTTTTGAATGAATTTGCATGGATATTTTTGAATAATCACCTATCACCCCAGCAAATATGGCAGGATTTTTGCCATGAATTAGGGCACGTTTTACTACATGTATTTCGCAATTTAAAAGTGAGCCATTTCGCAGCTAATTTAGAGAGCCACTCACTTGCTGAAATTATTTTATTAGCATAACTAATGCAGGCTTGACATCGAGCCTCTATGAGCATGACTAGCGCTCGAAAACGCTCAGCAACAGTAGTTTCGAGCCCGAATCAGGGTATCATGCTCATTGCTCAATGTAAAGCCGACGTGTGTATCGAATAACAATTCCGGATCATTGATGGCTCACTTTTTTTGTTAACAAATGGCTCAATATTCGGCTGCGATATACA
>NZ_JBMIRP010000032.1:0-25894 GCF_049202975.1 Ureibacillus sp. MALMAid1270
CGTCTCACCTTTCCAATTGTTTGTTTCGTCACTTACAATTATAGAAAAGGAGACGATTTTTTTCTTTAATAAATTTTTTTGATTTTTAAACAAAACGAGACTGCCCCTAGTGGAAAAATCTCCACTTATGGGACAGCCCCAGTTTTTCTGATTTTCCGGTTTGGTTTTGGTCTTCATCACCTCAAAGAAGACCACTTTTCCGAATTTCGAACACACTTCCGTCCTTCATCAACCGCAAATCTTATATATCTCATCCAAAACCAGAAACAATCCAATTTACACATTCTCTTCTCACTAATAACATCCTTCATTTCGTCCATACTATGTGTGTTAGAAAGGACGTGAAGATTATTTTAAACGAAAATCAATTGTCTAATTTAAAATCAATGTTGGTTGAACAAAAGAAATCATTAGATAAAAAAGATATGGATGACGATAGAGAATATTTAGAACGCGGAAGCATGCGTGATTCAGTCGATGAATTATCTACTGTTGATAATCATCCTGGTGATTTAGGAACTGAATTATATGAACGCGAAAAAGATATGGCATTAAAAGTTCATGCTGAAGATGAACTGGTTAAAATTAATGAGGCTTTAGAAAAAATAGAAAATGGTACATATGGAGTTTGTGAAGTTTGTAAAAAGGATATTCCATATGAACGTTTAGAAGCATTGCCATATACTGCATTTTGTATCGAACATACAGATGCAAAAGCTGTTCCAACCGATCGACCGGTAGAAGAACAAGTCATATTACCTGCTGTTGACAACTCCTTTGCAGGTAGAGATGATAAAGATGACATCCATGATTATGAAGATTCCTTCCAAGAAGTAGCAAGATATGGAACATCTGAAACACCGTCCGATTTTGAAGGTGATTATCTAGAATTTGATGATTTATATGGTGATTCAGACAAAGAAGCGATGGAAAATGAACTGAGATCGTACCATATATCAGAAATTGATGAGTTAACTTCTCAGATTTCAAAACGGGAAATCGAGCATGCAAGTAAATATGATTATTTAGAATAAAGAAAAGTGGCAACTCGAATCATTTCGAATTGCCACTTCTTATGTTAACTACAAAGTTTTCACAAGGTTTAAAAACTCCGTTAAAGATTTCACTTCAAACGTTGGTACATTGTCTGGATTTGGAGTTTTATTTTCACGATTAATCCATACATTGCGCATACCTACACGTGAAGAACCTAAAATATCAGTATTTAAGTTATCGCCCACCATGATTCCTTGTTCAGCTGTGATTCCCGCTTTTTCCATAACAAATTCGAAAATGCTTGCGTCTGGTTTTCCTTTACCAAAATCGCCAGAAATAATAATATGGTCAAAATACGCTGGAATTTCAGGTGTAATTTTCAATTTTAAATTTTGTAAGCTAGGTGCACCATTCGTTAATAATACAAGTTGATAGTTCCCTTTTAATTCATCTAGCACAGCGTATGTGTCTTCATAAACATAAGGCGATTTTTTTCTTTCTTCCACAAAACGTTCCCCAAGCTCAGCTCCAAGTGCTTCATCTTCAATTCCTAAAGCCTTTAAACCATTTGTCCAAGCGTCTTTACGGTATCCAGGAACGATTGATTTCATCTTTTGGAACTCTTCAGTTGGGTCATCAAATGTACCCCAAAGCCCTTCAAATGGATTAATCCCAATTAACACTGTGTAATCATATGTTTCATAAGATTCATAAAGTTTACGCGCTTCCATGCGTACAGCTTCTTCTAATTGCTTTGGTTCAATATTATGTATTGTCGCAGCATATTCACAAGTTTTATCGAATGCAGTTTGAATACTTTGCTTGTCCCACAATAACGTATCATCTAAATCAAAAATAATTGTATTGATTGACATGTGATCACCTAGCACTTTCTATTGAATAGTTATTTATTAGTTTAGCATAATTATTTTGGTTGAGATAGATGACTATCATCACTTGTTAAACGTTATATTAACAAAAATTATTTACTGCTTTTTCTATCATAATAAAAAAGGAAACGGCATTAAACTAACCGTTTCCCTTCATTAATTTATTTCTTCAGCTGTACATTGTACAAATCATCTAACATCTCGATTTTCTTCTCTATCGCGTCTTCGAAGGTCATAATGTAGGCTGCAGGATCTTTCGGGTTATGGAATTGTGTAATTTTCCCTGTTTCAGGATTTACAAACTTCGTCGAAGCACCACAACCGATACCAAGGATTGTTTGGACTTCTTCCATAATCACTATGTTATAAATGCTCTCTTCCCCTGGTTTTGAGTAGCCTACGTTTTCTAAATTCCCTAAGATATTTTTTTGGCGGTATAAGTAGTAAGGCACATAGCCATTTTCCTTCGTCCAAGCGCTTGCCATTTCCATCATTTTAGAAACAGTTTGGCGGTCAGCTACTTTGTATTTATCTTTATTTCTTGTCATTTCTGATGCACGTTTGAACGATAACGTATGCACTGTTAATGATTCGGGTTGCATTTTTGCTGATTCATCTAATGAATGTTGGAATTCTTCGATGCCTTCATTTGGCAGTCCAATAATTAAGTCCATGTTAATATTGTTCATCCCTGAGTTACGAGATAACCAGAATTTATCAATTGTTTCTTGTACTGTATGGTGACGTCCAATCGCTTTTAACGTTTCATCTGTATAAGATTGTGGGTTAACTGAAATTCGGTCAATGCCGTACTTTTTCAATACTTCAATCTTTTCAGGCGTAATCGTGTCTGGACGACCAGCTTCCACTGTAATCTCACGGATTGTCTCAGGATTTGGGAAGGATTCAAACATCGTTTTATATAGCGCGTCCATTTCATCGGCCTCAATGGATGTTGGTGTTCCTCCACCCCAATAAATCGAAGTGATATTCATATTATTTTCCTTTAACCATTTACCCATCTCACGGATTTCAACGTGTAATCCGTCGATAAAGGACTCAACGCGACCTTGCTTTCGGTTGGAACCAATTGCATACGCAGGGAAAGTACAGTAGGCACATTTCGTTGGACAGAATGGAACACCAATATAAATCGAAATGTCTCGTCCTATTTGATCTAAGTCTGGAATTGTTTTCAATTGGCGATCGACAATTTCTTTCATTAGTTCAATTTTGGCATCTGAGATTCGGAAATCTTCCTTCAAGATGTTCGCGATTTGTTCATCAGTAAGTCCTTGCTTACGGTACTTATGGAAAAGCTTCGTCGGTCTTACACCCGTTAAAATTCCCCACTCTTGTGTCATTCCTGTATATTGTTCAAGTACATCCAGCATCACGTGTGATAAAGCTCTCTTCATGCGGATACCTTGCTCTTTTTCCGTACCTTCTGTTGTGTATTCAATCGAATAGTTACTAGTATAGGTTTGACCATCAACAAATAATTCACTGGCTGTATGAATTGTGTGATCCGCATCGACTGAGTAGTCCAATCGGATTGTCAGATCTGCCTCTCCTTCTGAAGTGACGATTTTCGAATCCTCAAAAAATAAATTAGCTATATGATTTAAAACACGAACCCAATCTTCTTTCAATTGTTGGTTTATATTAATTAATTTCATATGATTAACTCTCTTTCTCATTCTAGATCATTGAAAAAAGCTTTTTCTATTGTATCATCTCTGTAGTTAATAAAAAAGAAATGCTTCAATACAATACATTTGATTTTTTCTTATGCTATAGAATGAACATTAAAAGTACAAAGGAACCTTGGAATTTCATAAAAAAAATAATACAAGGCATATATTGTATTGATATTCCGGAAAGGAGAATCTACATGAAAAAATTAAATCTTAAATTAATTTTACCAATTGGTTTATTGGTTATTGTGACGATTTCTATTTTTTATGGCGATTTTGCTTTAGCTAGATATTTTAACCAAAATGAAAACACCAAAGCTAATGAGATGGTAGATGAGATTCAAATGAAATTACATGAGACAGAATTATCTATTCAGATTGAAGAAGAATTAAAAGTTAAAGGTTATTCTCCAACTGGTCTTATTTATTACCAGATATATTCTCCACAAGAACAATACATGGTAATATATATGAGAAATATAAATCTGAAAAATAATGACACAATAAAAGACATTGAAAAAATTGTTAATTCTGTTGCAAAAGCAAATAATTTTAATTCGTTTATAGTCGATATAAAATTAAGAGAATAAAAAACTAGGTACCATAAAGATAACTTGTTTTTATAATAATTAATCTTCTATTACAATTCTTACAATATCACTACTTTGGTTTTTTGAAACCACTTTTAAATAAAGTTTCACCTTTCCAGTACTGTCAACGTATGGTCTAACATCTATTTTTGAAAGACATTCATAAGCACTCGGACTACCACTGTTATTAGTTACGAACATGCCTGGTAATATTGCATTTCCCGTAGAAATATAAAACTGGGCAGTTATGAGGTTGCCATGTTCAACCCCAGATATACAAACTCTTATATCCCCTCCCCCAGAAGTAACCGTTGATGTATTCGTTCCAGATGATGTTACGAGTATCTGACTATCGTAAATTAGGTCCCACTCGCCAGCTCCATAAGGTGTAAATTCACTTGCAAGTGTAGATGTTGGAATTACGAAAACAAATCAGTTTAATACTAAATTAGTTTCCTAACAATTTTTATTTCCTTCAATTCTTTTATTTGAACACATAAGTAAAAACCCACACTTTGAAGTGTGGGTTCCCGTTTTTATAGTCCATCATACATTGATTGAATTGGTTTAACAACAATACGATTGATTTCTTCAATCATTTTTCCAACAGCCATTTCAGCTTCTAACATAGCAAGAATTTTTGGATTTTGTTGTGCAAGTTGTGCTGTCTTTTGTAAGTACATATACTCATCTTCTAACAGCTCTTTGCCATTCATTTGTTTTTCTTGTAGCTTCATTTGAATATCGCGGAAATTAGTAAATAATTTTCTTGATTCTTCATCTGCACGTACTAACTCAACAGCTTCTTTTAATGTTTTATATTCCGCAGTTTGACGTAATGTACTTTCTAACTTGTTAATGTCATTATAAATGTTAACCAAATTTTTTCCTACTCTCTTGTTTATTGCCACCCACTACCGAATGGCTATTAATTTAACAATAAAACAATTAATCCTTGCACTGCTCCAATAACTCCACCTAAAACGGCTCCAAGAACAGTGATCATTTTTAATTCTTTGTTCGTTACACTAACGACCAGTTCCTCCAACTTTTTAAGAGGAAATGAATCAACCTGTTCTCTAACTACTTCTTGAAGATTTAATCGATTTACTACATCCTCTAATTTCTTTTTTGCAAGAGTAAATCCATTGTCGAGTAGTTTAGGAAGTAACTCGATTGTCACATACTCTTTCCCTTGTGGCCAGTAGTAATTAATTGATTTGTTTAATCGTTCTTCAACTGCTAGCTCTTTTTTCGCATAAGTTTGTATTTTTTCAAGTATTGGCTCAAACTCGACGTCTTGTAAATAATTCATGACTGGCTGCTGTTTTAATTGATCCCATTCTTGATTAAACATGTTTACTAAAAGATTTTTAGTACCCGGAGATCTTAGCATATTTAGCAGTTCTTTTTGTAGCTTTCCAACAATTGCATTGGAATCTCCAAATAACATTTGAATCATCCCGCCAATTGTCCCTTTAGATGATAAAAAGTCATCCATCATATTGCGGATGGTTGCTTCTCCTTTTGAAGACTGAAAATATTCTTCACCTTTTTTTAAGATGTAAGTAGCTATTTCCGGTATTTTTCCTTCAATGGTTTGATGGATATGTTCTGGCAATATTTGTTCAATAGACTTCGTTGATAATATATTCTTCACATTGTTAAATTGTGTTTCGATCACTAAGTCTACTTTACTTTCAATTGTTCTTGGCAAATCGTTCAAGCCAACAAACTTCGCCCAGTCCAAAATGGTACGGTCATTAGTAAAAATGGCTTCTTCTACTTTCTCTCTGCTAAACTTTAATACCGATTCACGAATATCATCAGAAAGTAACTTTTTACGAAATACCTCAGGAGTTAATAAATATTTCGTTACCGTTTCTCCTAATTGCTTAGCAAGTTCCCCACGACGTTTCGGTATTAAACCAGGTGTAAATGGGAGCTTCCAGGATCCTATATGAATCGCATTATAAGGATGGAATAGCATTTTAATCGCAATATAATTTGTAAATCCACCAATTACTGCACCTACAACTACCATAAAAAGTATGGAGATTATTGGGTTATCCATTTGAAAAACCTCTCAGTTCATAAAACTTGTTATTAATTATATCAAAGGAATGTTATGCAACATAATAATAGCCTTCCTTTGCAACTTCTAGTACGATTGAACATAGGTAAATGTTTCAAGGGGGAGCAAATTATGATTACACATTTCCGTTATAAACCGCTATTTGAAAATACACAAATTCCAGGATGGGGGATTTCATTTTACTATAAGCAGCAATATTATCAGGCTGAATATAGGAAAGATGGACAAATTAATTGGCTAGGGGAAGTACCATCAGATATCGGGGATGTTGAGAAAAAAATACACGAGCTTATGTTGTATCATGTGTATGATTGAGGGACGAAGGAGGGACGAAGGGACAGGTACATCGTCCCATTTTCATATTATTCAGAAATCCGGACAATGTACCTGTCCCCTTGTCCCACATTCTTCATCTTTCCTAAAAATTTAACACCCACATTTCTACTTATCTTCCTTCAACCGATACTTCCTACCAAATATAAAATAGAAATACGTTGAAGCGATTAAATATAAACATCCTGTAATACTAAATGTAAAAGCGTAACCCCAATAGTTGCCGTAAGTTGTTACGAGCCAAGCAGCTGGTAATCCCATCATAGCCCAACCTAAATTGAAAACCATCTGATTAACGGAATTGGCAAGACCTTTATATTTATCATGTACTACATCCATTGCTATCGCACTTGTTATTGGATTTCCAGCGTTCATAAGAGCTTGTCTTAACAAGAAACCAATCGAGGCAATTAGTAAGGAATTTGTAAACCCTGTGATAAATAAAAATGGGATCGATACAAATTGGAATATTACCAATGATCGAACTTTTCCGACTTTTTTCACTAGAACTGGTCCAATTAACATAGCAACAGCCGTCATAGCAGAGCCAAATGCGATGACTAAACCAACATATGAATTAGAAGCATCAAATCGATTGGCGAAATATAAGTTTAAATACGGGATAACTAAACCAGATCCTGTACCAATCATTAAATTAGACAATCCAAATAACACGATCATCTTAAAATTCTTTTTAAAACTCGCTTCATTCGCTTCTTCTGCTTCTATTGAGCCACTAGTTTCTACGTCATCCGTTTGTTTTTCAACTTTCACTTTCGGTACCGCTTTCAATTTTAATAGTGGAATTAAACTGATCGTAAAAATTGAAGTTCCGACGATTAAAGAGATTCTAATACTTTCTACAATTCCAATATGGAATAATGCTTGTAATCCATCTGCTATAATTCCACCAAGTAAATTTCCTACAACATTGGCAACAGTCACCATCGCAAAATGAATACTAAACAAATGCATTCTTTCACTAGGTTTTGAATTTTCGGCTAAGAACGGTACACCCGACACCTGAGCTAATGCCCATACAGTTCCAGCCATAAATCCAAACATTAATATTGGATGTTCGTGTGTTACAATACTCCTCCCAAACAATACGATTGCTGTTAGTGTTGTACCAATGATGATGAGCCTTTTTCGTCCGAACCGATCACTCAATAAACCGGCCGGAATTAGCATAAGTGCAGTCGCTAGCGAATTAATGGAAATTACACTCCCATTCACTGTTTCAGAATACCCGAGGCCACGAATATATAAATTGTACATGACCATAAAGATACCCATACCAATTTGAATAAGAATATTTGCTAGCATAAACATCTTAATATTACTATTGAAAGAATTAATCGTTAACACCCAGTTGCGTAGCCATCTGGTCATAGGCTTCATCTCTTTCAGTTAGAAATTGTTCATGAAAAATTCATAATTTTATGAATCTACTATACGAGTTTCATAACTTAAAAGCAATATAGAATGAAAAAAGTTGGCCCAAAGTCTTAGGACCAACTTTTAAACTTTTATTTTCAATCAAACAAGACTTATTATTGATGAACTCCTGATTGTAAACGATACATCGTTTCATAACGACCACCAAGAGCAATCAATTCCTCATGCGTACCTTTTTCAACAATTTCTCCACGGTCTAAAACTAAAATTTGATCAGCATTTTTAATAGTAGAAAGTCGGTGAGCGATGATAAAAGTAGTACGTCCTTTTTTCAGAACATCCATCGCATGTTGGATAATCTCTTCTGTTTCTGTATCAATATTAGAAGTAGCTTCATCTAATATTAATATTGCTGGGTCAAAGGCTAATGCTCTCGCAAAGGAAATTAACTGACGTTGACCGGAAGAAAGTGTACTTCCCTTTTCAATTACAGGTTCATCAATTCCATTTTCAAGGTTTTTAAGTACTCTTTCTCCACCTACTGCTTCAAGTGCCTTTTCAATTTTCTCTCTCGTAATTCGAGGATCATTTAAGCTTACATTTGTGGCAATTGTACCGGTAAATAAATACGGGTCTTGTAAAACGATTCCCATATGCTCACGAATCGTTTGACGCGGAATTTTCGTCACATCTTTCCCATCGATAAAAATCTTCCCTTTTTGTGGATCATAGAATCGGAATAATAAATTCATAATAGAACTTTTCCCTGATCCCGTATGACCAACAAGAGCCAACGTTTCACCTTTTTTCGCTTCAAAGCTAATGTTTTTCAGAACATACTCTTCATCTTTATAGGCAAACCATACGTTATCAAATTTCACATTACCTTCATAACGAGGAATGGATAATTCACTTACTTCTATTCCTTTTTGATCTAATAATTCAAATACACGTGAACCAGCTACAAGAGAACGTTCCATTTGTGAGAACTGATTAACAATATTCACAAGCGGATTAAATTAACGTGTTGTATAGTCGACAAACGCGTATAAAGTACCTGCTGTAATAATATCTGATGTTGTAATCGACTGTGTACCGAAGTAAAAAAGAAAAATTGTTAAGATAATTAATCGAAGAACATTTACTAAGTTGTGTGCCGTACCCGAATCTAAAAATAACAACTTACGTTGATATTCATAGTGTTCATCGTTCATCTCAGCAAACTCTTTTTTCATTTGTTCTTCTCGTTTAAATGCTTGAATAATCGTCATACCATTAATGGATTCATTGATCATCGCATTAATATCAGCAATTTTTGTTCGAACGACATGGTTAAAGCGAGATGCATATTTACGATAAGTAATCATCCAAATATACACAATTGGTACGATAGCTAAAGCAATAATAGCCATCTTCCAATTTAGAATGAATAACGCTACGTATACACCTGTAATGGAAATGGTGCTCATAGAGAATTGCACCATTACTTGAGAGAATAAATTACGAATCGCCTCTGTATCATTCGTGACACGAGCTACAATTTTACCAGCTGGTAAATTATCAAAGTAATGAATTGGCATTTTTTGAATATGTCCAAACACATCAATTCGTAACTTTTGAATAATACGATTGGCCCCTATTTGCAAATTTAGGTACATAAAATATCTCAATGTAGCCGTTGATATTTCTAATGTAAGATAAATAATTAGCAGTGTTACTACTGGTTCAAGCAATAAAGATCCTGGAACCATATAGTTATCAATAATATGCTTCGCAATAAATGGACCTGATAAATCTGTTAGCACTGACAATGTTAATAAAAATAAACCTAAAAAAATGGGTCTCTTAAATTTTAAAGCATATTGAAATAATCGTCTTCCTGTACTCATTCAGAAGACACCCCCTCTAACTGCTGGCGATCATATTGTTCTTTATACCAACCACCTTTTTCAAGGAGCTCTTCATGTGTTCCTTCTTCAACAATGACTCCATCATCTAATACAATAATCCAGTTTGCATGTTGAATCGCAGATAAACGGTGGGTTGTAATAATTGTTGTTTTCCCTTGACGTTCTCGTTGGATATTTTCAATTATTTTTGTTTCTGTTTTCGCATCAACTGCAGATAGTGAATCATCTAATATTAAAATTTCTGGGTCTTTTATTAATGCCCTAGCAATGGACACACGTTGTTTTTGACCACCTGATAAAGAAACACCTTTTTCGCCAACTAACGTTTCTATTCCTAATGGAAGATTTTTTAAATCTTTCTCAAAATAAGCTAATCGAATTGCTTCACGAATATCCTCTTCTGAAGCATCTTCTTTACCAAACAAAATATTTTCTCTAATTGTTCTAGAGAACAAAACATGATCTTGCGGTACATATCCGATCCATTCTAGAACTTGTTCTTTCGATAATTTCGATATATCTATATCTCCGAAAGTAAATTGACCGTCACCAATCGGATACTCTCTCAGTAATTGTTTTACAAAAGTTGTTTTCCCGGCACCAGTTTTACCGACAATGCCAAGTGTTTGCCCTTTTTGAAGCTGCAACGAAATGCGTTGTAAATTTTTAATATGTGATAAAGGATATTGGAATGTGAACTCATCAAATCCAATCGATGATACTGTAGAAATATCCTCTGGTTGTTCAGGATCTTTAATGTCCGGTGAATAATCTAATGTTTCTTGAACACGGTCAAGTGAGGCATTTCCTTGTTGCATTACATTGATTAACTCTCCAATCGCAATAATTGGCCATACTGCCATCCCTAAATAGATCGTAAAGGATACAATTTGCCCTACCGACATTTCACCACTTGAAACAAGAACTGCACCGTAACCTAATGTAATTACATACGTAATCCCTGTTCCAATCTTAGTAATAGGTCCGAATAAAGCATTGATTTTTGCAACTCGGATATACTTTTGGAATACTTCCTCACTCATGCCATGGAATCGTTCTTCATCTTTCTTTTCCTGAACATAAGCGCGAACAACACGAACTCCAGCAACTGATTCTAATACACTATCGTTCATCTTACCAAATGAATCTTGCGCTACCATATAGCGTTCATGAACTTTTTTCCCAAGTACCTGCATTAGAATCGCGATAATTGGGATAGGAATCATAGAAATCAATGTTAACTTCCATGAGATAAAGAACCCCATCGCTAAGATAATTGCACCAAAATATAAAGTGGAATCAATTAACGTCATAATCCCAAACCCAGCTGTTAAAGAAACCGAGTTTAAATCATTTGTCGCACGAGCCATCAAATCACCCGTTCTATTCTTTTCATAGAACGTAGGTGTCATTTTTAAAAATTGATGCATAAGTCTTCGACGTAAAATTTGTTCTAATTTAAGCGCACCACCAAATAACTGATACTGCCAAATAAAGTTCATGACATAACTACCAACAATAATGCCAACTAATATTAGTACATACTTCGTTAATGTTTCAGAAGTGATCGTATCTGTAGCAATCTCATCTATTCCCATTCCAAGTATATATGGAGGAAGAATTTCGAGCACACTAGCCAAAACAAGAAGTACAATCGCAATCGTATATCGTCTCCATTGTGATTTGAAATACCATTTTAATTTAAATAAAACGTTAAACATTGAAACACCTTCTCTCTTTTTCTCTCTGCTTTTGTAAAATTTGATGAATTCAGACTGTTTTTAAGCACAAAAAGACACCTATCCCTTTAAGGGATAAGTGCCCAAAAAGGTACAAGTATCCAAACCTGTACCGAGTATTTGCTTAAAAAAGACAAAAAATTAGCAATTAAACAGTATTCGGAAGTTTGGATTACTATTTTCAATTTTATTTGCAATTGTAATTGCAATTGTTTTAACTAAAATTTTCATAATCCTTACCTCCTTTTCCAAATTTTTATCACCATTCGATGGTAGCACGACCATAATTTACTTGTCAACAATTTTCAGAATTATATTAAATTTTTTATTACAATCATCTCACGCACTATTGGTGGAGGATAATCTTAATTTATTTATGAATAATATATGTAAACACTTCAAATTCTGAATAGAATGATATTTGATTTTCGTAGTCAATCATAATTTGTATTTTTAAAGAAAATATTTTATGATTGTATTATTAATTAATTTTATTTATAGGAGGTGTATTCTTTGTTCGCTCCCCTCATTCGGGTTAGGAACAAAGAACGTTTTTGGACGGAGACATAGTAGAGCTGACCATTAGGCTAGCAACTTTTGCTATCCTTATTATCTTTTCAGGATTTTTCGTTGCAACAGAGTTTGCAATTGTTAAAGTGCGCTCAACGCGCATCGATCAATTAGTTGAAGAAGGAAGTAAAAAAGCAATTAGAGCTAAAAAGGTTGTAGATAACCTTGATGAGTACTTATCCGCTTGTCAACTTGGTATTACCATTACTTCTTTAGGTCTAGGTTGGTTAGGGGAACCTACAATAGCCGTACTTTTACATCCATTATTTAATTGGATTGGATTAGAAGGTGCTGCTATTAACGTAATTTCTTTCATCATTGCATTCTCGATTGTAACATTTATCCATGTTGTTGCTGGTGAGTTAGCACCAAAAACTTTAGCTATTCAACGTGCTGAATGGGTAACATTAAACTTTTCTGGATTATTAATTGGATTCTATAAAGTGATGTATCCATTTATTCACTTCTTAAATTTATCTGCACGCGGACTTTCAAAACTTTTCGGTTTGAAACCTGTAACTGAAAACGAAAACGCACATACTGAAGAAGAACTTCGTATGATTATGGCAGATAGTTTAAAGAGCGGTGAAATTAACCATTCAGAATACGAATATGTGAACAGTATTTTTGAGTTCTCAGACCGCACAGCAAAAGAAATAATGGTACCTCGTACTGAAATTATCAGTTTTGAAAAAGACTTAACAGTAAAAGAAATCTTCGAAGTAATGGGAGTAGAGCAGTATACTCGTTACCCTGTAACAGATGGAGATAAAGATCATGTTATTGGACTTGTAAACTTGAAGCATTTACTGACTGCATACATTAAAAACCCTGCAAATGGCAATAAACAAGTTATTGAGTATATGCAGCCAATTATTCGCGTGTTCGAAACAATTCCAATTAGTGACTTATTGTTAAAAATTCAACAAGAACGAATTCATATGGCTATTCTAATGGATGAATACGGTGGTACTTCAGGCTTAGTTACAATTGAAGACATCATCGAGGAAATTGTCGGCGATATTCAAGACGAATTCGATGAAGATGAAATTCCTGAAGTTCAAGAAATTAGTGAAGATCATTATATTATAGATGCAAAAATGTTACTGGACGAAGTAAATGATATTTTAGGTACCCATATTGAAGAACAAGATATCGATACAATCGGTGGTTGGTTCTTAACTAAGCGATTCGATGCAGTTGAAGGCGATAGCTTCGAATTTGAAGGCTACGAATTTAAAATTAAAGAATTAGATGGCCACCATATCCTTTACATTGAAGTAACAAAGATAGATGAATCCACTGAGGAAGAATCAGTACAAAACGGAGAACTAATTTATAAGTTAGAAGATTAATTAAACGAAACGACTTTCTGTTATACGGAAAGTCGTTTTATCATGTCTTGGAATTTTGCGGGGAGGAAACTTTGTGGAACTATATACAAATTTACGTGCTGGGGAAAAAGGTGCATGGCTTTCCATCGGTACGTATCTCATACTGAGCGCAGCGAAACTAATCATCGGTTATTTTGGATCATCCGATGCATTAATGGCGGATGGATTGAACAATACGACAGATATTATCGCTTCAGTCGCTGTGTTAATTGGATTACGAATATCTCAAAGACCACCAGATGAGAATCACCTATATGGTCATCTACGGGCAGAAACAGTTGCATCATTAATTGCCTCTTTCATCATGATGGTTGTTGGGTTACAAGTATTAGTTGACTCAGTTGTTGGTTTATGGAATCCTTCCCGTGAGACTCCTTCACCATTAACAGCATTTGTTGCTATAGGCAGTGCTGTCATCATGTATGTTGTTTACAGATACAATTTAAATCTTGCAAAAAAGATTAATAGTACGGCTGTAAAAGCTGCAGCATACGATAATCGCTCAGATGCTTTAGTGAGTATTGGAACCGCAATGGGTATATTTGGTGCTATTTTTGGATTTGTTATAATCGATACGATTACAGCCTTAGTTGTTGGTATTCTCATTATTAAAACAGGGATGGAAATCTTCTGGGAATCCGTTCAAACATTGACGGATGCATTTGATATGGATGAAGCAGAGACTTTATCTGTTCTCATTCGCAATGTCGATGAGGTAGTTGATTTAGTAGATTTTAAAGGGCGATCTCATGGTAACATGATGTTTATTGAAGTTACCGTTACCGTAAATCCATATTTAAATGTGTGGGAAAGTCATCGGATAACTGAAAAGATTGAGACAACCGTTAGACGCTTTAAGCCATACTGTACGGTTTTAGTGCATATAGAACCACATGAATTCCCCAATGCAGTTGAAGAAGATTATCATTTTTGATAGATTGGCAAGTTGAAATTGGACAAGCTTATACCCTGGAAAATAAAAAGAGTCGTCTGGAAATAATTTTCAGACGACTCCTTCACTACCTTCAGTTAAATTGTGTTTTACTGCATAAAGTGCTGCTTGGGTACGATCTTGCACATTTAATTTGTGGAAGATATTTGAAATATGTGTTTTCACCGTTTTCTCTGTTACAAAAAGTGAGGAAGCAATTTCCCGGTTACTTTTCCCCTTAGTTAACTCTGCTAGTACATCTTGTTCCCTCGGTGTTAAAGGATTTTTTATATGTGGTAAGTTTTCTTCTTCACGAATTTTTTCTTCAATTGTCGTTGTTGCTGCAGGATGCAGAATACTTTCACCGCGCATAATTTTTCGAATGGAATCTACTAAATCATCAGGCTCTATATCTTTCAACTGGTAGCCTGCAGCTCCTGCTTCTATTGCTGGAAGTACATGATCCTTATCTGAAAAACTAGTTAACATTAGTACTTCAACAGTTGGCCATTTCGATTTTATCTTTTTCGTAGCTTGAATCCCATCCATTTCAGGCATTACTAAATCCATCAGTACTACATCTGGTCTAAATTTTTCTACAAGTTCTACAGCTTCCAAACCGTTTTTAGCTTCACCAACGACTTCAAAATCTTTTTGTGTTTTTAAGAAAACGATTAATCCTCTTCGAACAACGTGATGATCATCTGCTATTAATACACGTATCATTTTCAAAATCCCCCCTAGTAAGGTATTCGAATTAATAATTCAGTACCTTTACCAATTTCACTAACCCAATCTGCTGTCCCCCCAAGAGCATGGACACGATCACGAATTGACTGCATACCGATGGAAGGCAATTTCTTACTAGGATCATTTACAAATCCTCTTCCTTCATCTTTCACGACAAATAAAATATCCGTTGATGTAGTCGTTATAAACATCTCCACTTGATTGACACCAGCATGTTTTCTTACATTATTTAAAGCTTCCTGTGCAACACGGAACAAAGTTTCTTCTACTCGAGTTGGCAATTGAAGTACACCCGATACACTAACTACTAATTTTAAATTCAACATTTCCCCATACGCTTTAATGGCATCAATCAAACCGCTTTCTAATCCTTTTGGACGTAGCTGCCATATAAGAGCACGCATTTCTGTTAAGGCTGCTTGTGTTAAATGTTGAATGTCTCTAAAAGTATCTTTCAAATCTTGCTGGTCTGTCATTTCAATTCCCGCTCTTGATGTTAATGTCACCGAAAATAGTAATTGGTTTACCGAATCATGGAGATCTCGCGCAAGACGATTGCGTTCTTTTACTAACGCCATTTCTTGTTCTTGTTTCGTTAAGTATATTCGCTTAATAGCAGATCCTAGTTGAAAGGCAACCGATTCAAGAAGTTCAAGTTCTTCCTCTGAGTAATTTACTGTATGACGCTTTGCAACATTTAATATCCCAAACCGTTCACCACCAGATTGCAATGGTACTGTTGCATGATGAGTTATTCCACCGTGATCACCGACTTGATCTTCAATAGCACTTTCGATTCGTTGACATTCAATAATATTGGATGCTTTTTTTAATTGCTTATTTCTGAATTTAGAAACACACCAACAACCACCTTTTTTCAAATGCTGACAGTCGTTAAATTGCAATGCTTCAGGTAATTGTTCGTGTGCAAGTAATTCAGACTTCCCCTTTTCATTAATAAAGAAAATCCATCCTGTTTCAAAGTTTGTCCCATGTAAAAACTTACTTAGCGCACCTTTTAACATCGGTATCAATTCAGTTTCTTCATTTAATAATTCAGCAATTTCTTTTAATAATGTGATATTCGATTGTTCATTCATTGACGTTACACACCTCTAGTCTCGATGCACCTTTCCTTAATCATATCACTGTAAGCAAAATCTTTCATTTATTGGTAGCTCATACTTTTGTCTGAAAAAGTTCACTAAATGGTAATTGTATTTAGGCAATTAAATTGGGATGCTTTATTCTATATAATAAAATATGATTTTACCTTACAAAAATTTAATTTTATTCAGTTTGTAGAATCATTTATTATTAATTATGCGTTTAATATTAATGTTGTTCTGAAAAGCAGTAACCTAAACTGAATAAAATTAATCCTCCGACGGATGCCACAGATTTTTAATAGTATCTATCGAGCGAGCTCGATAAAATCTGGGCAGGCAAATACGACAAGGCGTATTTTGATTTAGTATCTTGAAATCAAAACAATTTACTTCACACCATTCCCAATTTATAATAAATTTCGGAAAATAATTTTTCTAGGAGATATTATATGAGTAAAAAACTTGAGAATAGTCTACTATTTATATGGACCGTTTCATTAGTAGCAACGTTAGGCTCTCTTTATTTTTCTGAAGTACGCGGATATACTCCATGCGAACTTTGTTGGTATCAACGCATTTTAATGTACCCAATTGTTATTATGTCAACGGTAGCATACATACAAAAAAATGCGAGAATTGCTGCAACAACAGCTGTATTCTCAGTAATTGGTGGATCGATATCCTTATACCATTACGGAATTCAAAAAATTGATTTCTTAAGCGCCAATGCCCCTGCATGTGGACAAGTTCCATGTACGGGAGAATATATTAACCTGTTAGGATTCATTACGATTCCTTTCTTAGCATTGACTGCGTTTATATTAATCGCCATTACAAGTTTTTACATGCTAAAAGTATTGAAAGGGGAAAAATAATTTGAAAAAGCTAGGAATCATTGCAGCAGTAATTGTTGTTTTATTTGCAGCAATTATTATTCTAACAAATCTATCAAACCAAAGTAAGTTAACCGATAGTAATCCATACGGTACTACAGATTTACAACAATCTACTATTGATTTTTTAGATAATGAATTTTATCAAAATATTATTCAACCAGAAGCTTTAAAAGAAAAAATTGCTACTGGTGAACCTGTTGTAGCTTATATGTTTAGTCCTGAATGTCCACATTGTAAAAACTTCACTCCTAATTTAATGCCTATCGCAGATGAAGTTGGAGTTCACATTGATCAATTAAACATTCTTGAATATCAAGCTGGCTGGAATGAATATGGAATTGAATACACGCCTACACTTATTTACTTCAACGAAGGTAAAGAAGTAAATCGTATTGTTGGTGACTATTCATCAGAAAAAGAAAAAGTAGTTGAATTTTTAGAACAAGCTAAGAAATAATAGTAAGACAATCGTGTTCAATATGAACACGATTCTTTTTTTTGCAGATAGAGATTTTTTCTGGAATGCTGTAAAAGAAAAGACTTAGATTTTACCTATACTAGGTTTAACTGTGTCTTTCCAAGGAGGAAAAATAATGTTTCAATATGAAGTTATTAAAGAAGGATTAACGGTTGAAGAGTTACTTCGCACAAAATGGAGACTTGGGAAAAAACTAGTCCATGAATTAAGAATGGCGAAGGCTGTTACTTTGGAGGATGGCACACCGGTTCTATGGAATGAACCATTAAAAGTAGGGACGCATTTAGAGTTTACTTTTGAGATACCTACTTCAAATTACTTGCCAACTATGAACTGTGATATCCCCATCCAATATGAAGATGAACACTGCCTTATTGTTTCAAAGCCAAAAGGTATGGCAACTCATCCAAACGATATTTGGGACCGAAATACATGTATGAATCATGTTATGGCACACATAAAATCAAATGGTGGTAAATATGCAGAGCACGTTCATCGATTAGATCTTGGAACAAAGGGGTTATTATTAGTTGCAAAACACCCTATCGCCAAATCAATTTTTGATCGAATGATTGAAGAAAAAACGATCATACGTACTTATGAAGCTGAGGTTCAAGGTATTGTTCGCCAAGATGAAGGTGTAATTAATGAACCAATCGGAAAAGACCGACACCATGCAACACGCCGAGTTGTTTCAAAAACTGGCCAACATGCAGTTACTCATTTTAAAGTAGTAAAACGTTTGAAAAATACAACCATTGTTCACTTAGTTTTGGAAACTGGCCGTACACATCAAATCCGCGTTCATATGTCCCACATCGGACATCCAATTGTCGGTGATACAATGTATAACGCCCGCAAAACAGCTAAAGACAATTATGAATTACATGCGATTCAGCTAGAATTTGAACATCCATTTTTGAATAAAGTAGTTGTCGTTAAAGATCAAGGAGCAATTCACTAGTTTGGTGTGAATTGCTCCTTCTTTTTATAGTAATGTGGGGATAACAGTAATGAGATCATCATGGTGGAGACTATGTTACCTTTCGCGCCGGAGTTTTTATGTTGTTTTGGGTACAGAGATAGTTATTTGAGACATTTTGGGGCTCTTTCTTTCCTTAAATGTCTCTTTACCACTCGTTTTGGGACATTTTCAGGCTGTTTCCTCACGCAAATGTCTCATAAATCCTTCGCTAAACTCCACTAAAGACGTTAACACACCCGGTGTAACCAGAAATTCAAACCTGTATCCTCTAAAAATCAAAATGGAAATTATCCGGATCTTTTCCGGTACGATAATCTCTGTTAAGCGCATCGATTGCCTGAATATCTTCTTGGATTAACTCAAAGTTAAATATATTAATATTCTCCTCTATACGACTTGGTGTTACAGACTTTGGAATGGTAATGACATCATTTTGATAATGCCAGCGTAAAATTATTTGGGCTGCTGTTTTATTATATTTATTTGCCAGTTGAACAATTTTCTCATCTTCTACAATTTGGCCACGTCCAAGTGGTCCCCAAGCTGTAACGGCAATACCATTTTCTTTACAGAAGTTTAGTAATGGTTTTTGACTTAAGTATGGATGAAGCTCAATTTGATCGACCATAGGTTTCACGTTTGCTTTAGCAAATATTTTTTCTAAATGATGCTGATGATGATTGGAAACACCAGGTACACGAATTAGTTTTTCATCATAAAGTCGTTCAATGGCACGATAAGTATCTAAGAATTTATCTTCTACTGGCCAGTGGATTAAATATAAGTCAATATAGTCTAATCCTAGTTTTTTTAATGATGTTTCAAATGCTCTTAACGTATTGTCATAGCCTTGATCCTTATTCCAAACTTTAGTCGTCACAAAAATCTCTTCACGAGGAATGTTCGATGAACGAATTGCTTCACCAACTTCAGTTTCGTTATCATATAGGGCAGCCGTATCGATGGAACGGTATCCAACCTCTAGTGCTTTTGTTATCGCTTGAAGCGCCTCTTCACGGTCAGTCATTTTGTAAACTCCCAACCCTAAATAAGGCATTTTCACTCCATTTTCCAAAGTCTTTGATGGTACTTCAAACATTCTCTTCACTCCCTCAATAAACTAATTTTATTATACGACGAAAACATACTTTTCTAAATTAATTAGCAATATCTATTGATCGGCTCTATTAATACTCTATTATAAAAAGATTACAGAATCTGTAGATAGAGACTTTTAATATAAAACTTAATTAAAATTATGTGCACTTTTATATACTCAATAGCTCCCACACATAATTTTAGTTATGTCGTAACGCCAATCTAGTTGGTTTAATAAAATCTTTCATCCATTACATGTTGCAAAACTGTTCTCTAGCAATTTGATTTTTAGTAATCTAATATTTTTACATTAAAACATAAGCTAACCAGTTCTATTTAAATATTTTCATTAATATATAAATAGTATGTAGTCATATTGTCACGATCATTGACAATTATTTTTAATCAAGGGGGATGTTTAGTTATGATGGATACGCCTTTATTGTTAACGAGTTTTTTAAAGCGCGCAGAGAGATACTTCCCGGAAAAGTTGATTATTTCACGTACGAGCCCTGAAACAATTCACCGAATACCTTACAAAGATTATGTAAAACGTACTCGCAAGCTTGCTAATGCATTGACTAAGCTTGGGATGAAACGTGGAACAAAAGTAGCTTCTTTTGCATGGAATCACCACCGTCATCTAGAAGCATATTTTGCTGTACCATGTGCAGGAGCAGTTTTGCATATGGTCAATATTCGATTAAGTCCTGAACATATTATTTACGTCATTAATCATGCGGAAGATGAGATTTTATTAATCGATGGGGATTTATTCCCATTATTTGAGAAAGCGATTCCATACTTAAAAACAGTTAAACATATTATCGTTATGCAAGACAGTAAAGATGTACCAGAATCAAGCTTCCCAAATGTGTATTCATATGAAAAATTATTAGAAGAAGCATCTGATGAGTTTGAATTCCCTCTTGATTTAGATGAAAATACACCAGCTGGTATGTGCTATACGAGCGCAACTACAGGTATGCCTAAGGGAGTTGTTTACTCACATCGTGGTTTAGTTCTTCACAGTATGGCTCTTGGTTTAGCGGATAGTCTTGGTTTAAGAGAATCAGACGTGATTATGCCAATTGTGCCAATGTTCCATGTTAACGCTTGGGGTATGCCGTTTGCGGCGGTGAATTTTGGGTTAACTCAAGTTTTACCTGGCCCAATGTTCACGCCACAATTATTATTGGATTTAATCGAACAAGAAAAAGTTACTTTGACCGCTGGAGTTCCTACTATTTGGATGGGCGTTGCCGCAGAACAAGAGAAAAATCCACGCGATCTTTCATCCGTAAGAGCAATTGTATGTGGTGGATCTGCTTCTCCAAAAGGATTAATTCGTACGTATGAAGATAAATTCGGAGTGCCTTTCATTGTTGGCTACGGCATGACTGAAACAACGCCAATCGTCAGTTTATCAACTTATACTTCAGCAATGGAAAACTTATCTCGTGAAGAAAAGTTAGATATTCGCGCTACACAAGGGTTAACTGTTTCTCTACTTGATACGGAAGTTGTTAACGATGATGGTGAAGTTCCTTGGGATGGAAAAACGATGGGTGAACTACGTATTCGTGGCCCATGGATTGCAAATGAATATTATAAGGATGAGCGTACTGCTGAGGCGTTCCGTGATGGCTGGCTCTATACAGGAGACATTGCAGTTATGACTCCTGAAGGGTATATCAAAATTACTGACCGCACGAAAGATTTGATTAAGAGTGGTGGTGAATGGATCTCTTCTGTTGATTTAGAAAATGCTTTAATGACACATGAAGGAGTAGCTGAAGCTGCTGTTATTGCGATTCCACACGAGAAGTGGCAAGAACGTCCTCTTGCATGTGTTGTTTTAAAAGATGGTAAATCAGCAACGAAGGAAGAATTAATTGCATCACTTGAAGGTCAATTTGCAAAATGGTGGCTTCCAGATGATATCGTATTCTTAAAGGAAATTCCGAAAACATCTGTTGGTAAATTTTTAAAAGCGAAATTACGTGAGGAATTAAAAAATTATCAAGTAAACGCATAATGACTTTGAGGCCTTACTCGACTACCATTTCGAATAAGGCCTCTTTATTAATTTTTGTTTTGATATTTCTCATCGTTGTCATTATCAATTTCGTCAAATTGAATGGGATCTGGGAATCGCATATCCTCTGAAAGTTGTGAACCTTCTCGCATTCGCTCCATTTGTTTCCCCAACCAGATGACATCGGCCATATTGTTCGTCATGTGTCCACTTGGCTCCATTTTTTCGTTTTCCATCTGATCACTCCTTTTAAGAGTAATATTCCCAACTTCTTTGATTTGAACCAAAACGGACATAATTTAATGTAGTAAATAAAAAATATTTAGTCTATACTAATAACTGATAGTTTATTTACATGAGGAGGATTCTTCCATGAAAACTTTATTAATGATTGCGATTTGTGCATCTATTTTAACTGCAATTTTCACTGCAGGACGTGAAGGTAACTACTCTAAAGAAGACTAATCTTCAAAAGTAGAAAAGCCAATACATAATTTGTTGGCAGCACATATCTAATGACAAGAGGGCAACCATAATTATTATGGTTGTTCTTTTTTATTTTGATAATGATTCATTTCGAATTAAGCCAAACAGTAGCCAACCTCAATTTAGTTGAACGAAATTAAAATCTTGACTTTTATAGATGATGAAAATATACTTAGTTACATAAAGTAAGTAGGTTTATAATAATAATCTTTTAAGGAGTGTTTTTCAATGACAACACACTTTCATAAAAAACCTAATATCTATGTTTCACATGTTCAAATAAAAGTCTCTAACCTAGAACGATCTATCGAATTTTATAAAAAAATTATTGGTTTTGATGTGCTCGAGCAATCTGGAAACACAACTATTCTAACTTTTGATGGTGCTACAAGTATTTTGTCTTTAGAACAAGTTGATAATGCACAAAGTTTACAAGGCGGGCAAACAGGACTTTATCACTTTGCGATTCTGCTACCAACTCGTAAAGACTTAGGAAACTTTATCCAAAACATTGCTGAAGCAAACGTTCGTATCGGAGCTGGAGACCATCATGTAAGTGAAGCCATTTATTTATATGATCCAGACGGAAATGGTATTGAAGTTTATGCGGACCGTCCAGAAGAAACTTGGATTTGGCAGGGCGAATTTGTTTACATGACTACAGAACAAGTGAACATTCCATCTGTACTTGCCGAAGCGGATGGTAACTGGAATGGTTTACCAAAAGGAACTGTAATGGGACACATCCATTTATCTGTTGCAGATTTAGCAGCTTCTGAAAAATTCTATACTGAAGCACTAGGTTTTGATGTTGTTACACGTTATGGAGATCAAGCACTATTCCTTTCAACTGGTAAATATCATCACCATATCGGTATGAACACTTGGAGTAGTCGCGGTGGACGTCCAGGGCCAGAAAATAGCATCGGTTTAAAATCATATACACTTGTGTTAGACAATGAAGAGCATGCTGAGAAAATTAAAGGTAATTTGCGTAGAATTGGAGCTGTAGTTGAAGAATTTGCTGGTGCACCTAAATTCGGTGGCAAACAGGCATTTTCAACAGTGGATCCTTCAGGAATTCGAATCGTATTTACTTTAGATGGAGAGTAATTTTTAATACAAGGTGACGTCATTTGCGACGTCATCTTTTTTATTTGTCGTAGTAAATTTGCTTGTTTAAGTCCAATTATTTCTACATTATCATATATTCTTATGTTAAAATACGTCATGTATTTATAGAAAGGTAAAATCAACGATGAAAAAAATAAAACATCAAAAAAAACTTCTCACAGAATATTTATGGATTATCATTGGGTCAACGTTAGTTGGTTTAGCTTATAATATGTTTTTTTTACCGGCGAAATTAGCAGCTGGTGGAGTATCGGGTATTAGTACCCTTCTTTATGAGTTATATCAATTCAATCCTGCTTATGTGCAATGGCTCATTAATATTCCATTATTCTTTATTGGACTCATTCTCTTAGGAAAAGACTTTAGCTTAAAAACTCTTGTAGGCACTTTTTTCGTTCCATTTACAATTTGGCTGAGTGCCGATATACCTTTTAAAATTGACAATCCCATGCTCTCAGCAATTTACGGCGGAATTCTCTTAGGAGTTGGTCTTGGTATAGTTTATCGAGGGAACGGTTCTACGGGCGGATTGGCAACAGTCGCTCAAATTCTTAAGAAATATACAGGACTTTCTAGTGGTTATTCCCAACTTATTGTTGATGGATTAGTCGTAATCGCCTCTGCTCTAGTATTCAATTTGGAATTAGCTTTATATGCCATGATTGCCATTTACGTAACTAGCAAAGTAATTGACTTTGTTCAACTACAAACTTCCTCATCAAAACTCGTACTTATTATTACGGAACATGAGGAACAGATCCAATCGATTATTAAAGAAGAAATTGATCGAGGTTTAACGAAAGTCCGTTCAATCGGTGGTTATTCTAATAAAGAAAAAACGATGATTTTATGCGTCGTCGAACAGCAAGAAGCAATCTATTTGAAAAAAGTATTAAATGAACAAGAACCAAATTCCTTTGTCGTATTCCTCAATGCTTCAGAAATACTTGGTCGTGGATTTTCGGTTCCAAAGTATTATGAATAGATATTGGAAGATTCGTTCGTTGTATTCTCCTTTTAAAAAAGGAAAATTGAGTTAAAAAAACATCTAACCAATTAAATGTGAAGTTAGATGTTTTTTCATTATTTTAATCCTGGGAAATTCTGTTGTCTTAATGCTTCATATATGATGATCGCAGCTGTGTTAGATAAATTTAATGAACGCACATGGTCACTTTGCGGGATTCTTAAACATTTATCGCGACGTTCATAGGCAAAATCTTTTGGTAGCCCAGTCGTCTCTTTCCCAAACATGAAATAAATATCACGCATTTGATCACTGAAATCGTGGGTTGTATATGGTTCGTCGCTATATGTTTCAATTAAATAGAGGTCCCCGTCTTTTGAGTATTCAAGAAAATCTTCTAATGAATCATGGTAAACAACATTAACATGTTCCCAGTAGTCAAGTCCCGCACGCTTTAACATTTTATCATCCGTTGAAAAACCTAATGGACGGATTAAATGTAATGATGTATTCGTGCCCGCGCATGTTCTGGCAATATTTCCTGTGTTTGCTGGAATTTCTGGTTGATATAAAACGATGTGTAACGGCAAAATTGACACTTCCTTAATTAATCCAATTAATTTGTTACTTTTTAATAAGTTTTTATTGAAAACTTAATTTTGTATTACAGTTGCTATTGTAGCTATGGTCGACTACATCGATCCATGTGTCTGACTTTCCTATTTAATGTATCTGGCAGTTTTTATTTTGACACATTTTTGTGATTACCGTTGAATTCTGTCTAGATCAAGGCATTATTTTGACAACTTTTCGGGATTTCCCTCAATTTTGTCTAAATACCGGCTCTTTCTTGACAACTTTTCGGGATTTCCCTCAATTTTGTCTAAATACCGGCTTTATCTTGACAACTTTTTAGGATATCCCTCAATTTTGTCTAAATACTGGCTCTTTCTTGACAACTTTTCGGGATTTCCATCGATTCTGTCTAAATACCGGCTCTTTCTTGACAACTTTTCGGGATTTCCCTCAATTTTGTCTAAATACCGGCTCTTTCTTGACAACTTTTCGGGATTTCCCTCGATTCTGTCTAAATACTGGCTCTTTCTTGACAACTTTTCGGGATTTCCCTCAATTTTGTCTAAATACCGGCTCTATCTTGACAACTTTTTGGATTTCCCTCAATTCTGTCTAAATACTGGCTCTTTCTTGACAACTTTTCTGGATTTCCCTCGATTCTGTCTAAATACCGGCTCTTTCTTGACAACTTTTCGGGATTTCCCACGATTCTGTCTAAATACTGGCTCTTTCTTGACAACTTTTCGGGATTTCCCTCGATTCTGTCTAAATACTGGCTCTTTCTTGACAACTTTTCGGGATTTCCCTCAATTTTGTCTAAATACCGGCTCTTTC
>NZ_JBMIRP010000033.1:0-22447 GCF_049202975.1 Ureibacillus sp. MALMAid1270
TCTGTGGTTATTTCATCGTTGCTTTAACCATATCAGAAATGGATTCTTTTTTCATTTATTTGATGCATGGACCATTTAGCTCAATACCTTGATAGATAAGCATTATTTGGTTATCAAAGATTTTTTATGAATAATTCAGGAAATAGTATATTTGGAGGATCTCTTGTTTTATTATTTTTAATGTCAACCCTATTACATAGTATGCCTGAAAAATATAAAAAAATATTTTCAATACTAGATCACTCTTCAATTTATGTATTAATTGCAGGAACATATACTCCATTCTTATTAATTGCAATTGGTGGTACTTTAGGTATTGTTCTACTATGTATAGTTTGGGGAATCGCAATATTTGGTATTGTTTTTAAATGTTTGTTTATACACAAATTCGAAACTTTTTCTTTATTGTTATATATTTTAATGGGTTGGCTAATTATTTTTGCCATAAAGCCATTATATGAATTTTTACAATTTGATGGGTTTACTGTGCTATTAACTGGAGGCTTACTATTTACATTCGGAGCCATTTTTTATATGTGGAGAAAATTACCGTTTAACCATGCGATATGGCATTTATTCGTTATAGCAGGTTGTGGTTGTATGGTTGCTTGTGTGATTGTTTATCTATAAATAAAAGAGCCACGACTCTTTATTTACAGTCGTGGCTAATTTCATTTCTACACTTCAACTTTTTCTTTTTCTTTTTCTTTTTCTTCATTGATTGTTTTTGCTTCAAGCTCAATCGGAGTATTAACAGTACGTTTTCCTGCAAAGTTCTCGATTAATTCCTTCACATCGATCCCTGAAGAAGCTTTTAAAGTTTCTTGTAATGTAGACATTAAGTTCGTTGCATAAGAAGTTACACGATTTGCACCGCCGCCTTCCCCATTTCCAGTATCGACAACTGTGATCTTATCAATATTTGAAAGTGGGCTAGCAACCTCTTTAGCATATTGAGGTAACATACGAACTAACATATCAAGAACCGCTGCTTGACCGTATTGTTCAAATGCTTCTGCGATTTTACGTTTTGCTTCCGCTTCTGCAAGACCTTTTAATCGAATGATTTCAGCCTCTGTTTCCCCTTGTGCACGTTCAGCATCTGCTTTTGCTAAACCATCTAAACGAATTTTTTCTGCTTCCGCTTTAGCTCTTGCTTCAATACGATATTTCTCAGCATCTGCCTGAGCTAATTCTTTCATTTTTTGAGCAGCAGCATTTTGTTCAATCGCATAGCGATCAGCATCTGCTTTTTTCTTAACTTCTGAGTCATATTGTCTTTCGCGACGTAAAATTTCTTTTTCTTCTAGTTCAATTTGCTTTTGACGCTCAATAATTTGAACTTGCATTTCTTGTTCAGTAACTTCTTGTTTTGCTCTAGCTGTTTCAAGTTCATAAGCTTGGTCAGCACGTGCTCTTGCAATATCTTGTTCACGACGGAATTCTGCCACTTTTAACTGATTTTCTTTTTCCGCTTCTGCAATTTCAGTCGCGCGTTGCAATTCAGCTTTTTGAGCTTCTTTTTCTGCTTCTGCTTTCTTAATACGTGTTTCTTTTTCAGCTTCAGCAGTTGCAATATCCGCATCACGTTTCACTTGAGCAATTCTTGGTTTTCCTAAAGAATCTAAGTAACCATTTTTGTCTCGAACATCTTTAATCGTAAATGAAACGATTATTAATCCCATTTTCGCTAAATCTTGTGAAGCTACACGTTGTACTTCTTGTGAGAATTTATCACGATTTTTATAAATTTCTTCTACAGTCATTGAACCAAGTATTGAACGTAAATGACCTTCAAGAACTTCTTTCGCTTCATTTTCACGATCTTGCACATTTTTCCCTAAAAACTGTTCAGCTGCTGTAGCTATTTCTGAAATGGAACCACCAATTTTTATAATTGCTGTTCCATCTGCCATTACAGGAACCCCTTGCTCTGTATATACTTCTGGAGTTGTAACTTCTAGTTTACTAGATAATAAACTTAAATACTCTGCTTGTTGGAATACAGGGAATACAAAAGTACCTCCACCACGAATAATTTTTACACGATTACCTGAATCATCTTTATGAACATTTTTTGAGCCTAGGAAACTACCTGTTACAATCAATGCCTCATCTGGACCGACTGTCTTATATCTAGCAACATAAACCCCAATGATTGCTAAAATGATAAAGACGGCAATCCCAATAATAATTAAAATTTGCATATCCATATGATTTCCCCTTTTCTATTTATTTGAATGGCGATTGATATTTTTTCACAAGAAGCGTACCTTCTTTTACCTCGATTATTAGAATTTCATCATTATAATCGATAGCATCATTATCAAAACCTGTAGCTCGCTTCGAAATAATACCAGCCGCCGTTTCAATCACAACTTCACCATATCCATCTTTCGGAATAGGTACAATCACTCTTCCTATTTGCCCCTCTAAAGACTGATCTGTGTAAGCTAATGAGACTTCAGCAGATTTTAATGGAACAAGTATGAAAAGGTAAAGCAAAGTACTAAGAATTGCTGATAAAATACATGAAATGATAAAAACCCATATGCTCGATAATGGACTAAACTGCTCCATTAAATAACCACTTGCAGAAGTAATGGTTATAAATGCCAAAATCACAGCCGGATTAATAAATACAATAGTGTCTAAAATACCATCTAAGAAGTCTGAGAAAAGAATGTAAATCACTGTAATACAACCAGCCACAATAAGGGTGACTAAATAAATCATTTGAATTTCAACACCGAATAACAAATCCCCACCTCCATACCAATTCTAGCACTTCTTACCATATTTACGGATTGTATTTCACAAAAGTTTCAATATTTTAAAAATTCTTTTATAAAAGAAAAATGCACCTACCGAAATCAGTAAGTGCATTTATTAAGAGTTAGTTTAAGATTTTTTTCTGTCAAAAACTAAATATTTATAGGTATATCCTTGATTTGTATCTACAGGGTCACTTGAATATGTGAGTGTCCATTCTTTATCATATAATGGGAAAAATGTGTCACCTTCAAATTCATGTTCGATCTCTGTAATATAAAGACGATTAGCTATCTGTAAGGCTAATTTAAAAATTTCCTCCCCTCCAATAATCATAATTTCTTCAACTTCACCAGCAATTTCAATCGCCTCGTCTAAACTATTGGCTACTTCAATTCCCTCGTGATGATATTCTTTACTTCTTGTAATAATAATATTTTTTCTTCCTGGTAATGGTTTTCCGATAGATTCAAATGTTTTTCTTCCCATAATCATTGGTTTTCCCATTGTTGTTTCTTTAAAATATTTTAATTCTCCAGGAAGGTGCCAAGGCATTTTGTTTTCGTACCCAATTACGCGATTTTTATCGTGTGCTACTATTAGTGAAATCATTTTTTGCTCTCCTAACGTCTTTTCTATCTTTAATAATACAAAGTATTTGAAATACTTTCAAAGTATATAAAGCGTACGAACAATAAACATGTCTTAATTTTTTATCAATCAATTTCCCCAAAAAAAGTGACCTTCCGTAGAAAGTCACTTTAAATTATTCCTATACCGCAACAGGAGCCTTAATTGTTGGATGTGGGTTATACCCTTCCATTGTTAGATCACTTAATTCAATATCGAATATTGATTTCTTTTCAGGGTTAATAACAAGCTTTGGAAAATCGCGTGGTTCGCGTGACAGTTGTTCATTCACTTGTTCTAAATGATTTAAGTAGATATGAGCGTCACCGAAACTATGAACAAAATCTCCAACACCTAAACCACATTCATGTGCAATTAAGTGCGTTAATAAAGCGTAAGAGGCAATATTAAATGGAACTCCTAAGAACACATCCGCACTACGTTGATATAATTGACAAGATAATTTTCCGTCTGCAACGTAAAATTGGAATAGTGTATGACAAGGAGGTAATGCCATGTCATCTACTTCAGCTGGATTCCAAGCTGAAACAATTAATCTTCTTGAATCAGGATTTTTCTTAATCATCTCAATGACTTTTTTCAATTGGTCAATCGTTTCCCCATTTTCTGATGGCCAAGAACGCCATTGTTTTCCATAAACAGGACCTAAATCACCATATTTTGCTGCAAAATCATCATCTGTTAACACTTTTTCATTAAAAATACTCATTTGCTCATCAAGAATTTTCGCAAACTCTTCATCACTAGATGCTCGCAATCCGAAGTTTGTCATATCTGGACCATTGTAGTCATCTGATTTTACCCACTTTTCAAATGCCCACTCATCCCAAATATGATTATTATTTTGTAATAAGTAACGAATATTAGTATCACCTTTTATAAACCAAAGCAATTCACTCGCAACTAATAATTTAAATGGAACTCGCTTTGTAGTTAATAATGGAAATCCTTTATTTAGATCAAATCGCATCTGATAGCCAAAAACACTGATTGTTCCTGTTCCAGTACGATCTTCTTTTTTTACTCCATTTTCTAAAATGTGCGTTAGTAAATTTAAATAAGCCATTTCAGGATGTGCCATGTTATCACTCCTAGTGTATATTATCACTAAAATATTATTTTATCGTGTTATGATTTAAATTAAAAGGGGTAATAAAAATAAGAGGTGCGCTTGAAAGATCTACAATCAAGCACCACCCCTTCAATTATACTTCTACTGCTTGTCGGTGTAAGTAATAATTCCGCCCATTTTCTTTCACAAAATACAGTGCCTCGTCCGCTTTATGGATACATGATGTAATTTGTTCAGGGTTTTTAATCATAAAAGTACTTGCTCCTACACTAACTGTAATAAAAGGTTCAATATGCGAAGAACAATGTTCAATGTTTAATTCTTTTACTTTTCTGACAATTTCTTTGCAAATTATGCTCGCCTTTTCTTCAGTATGGTTAATAAGGAGAATTGTAAATTCCTCACCACCCCATCTTGAGGCAAAACAACCATATTGGTAGGCGAGATTATATAACTGTTCACCTATATTTGCTAATACTTGGTCACCTTCATTATGTCCATAAGTATCATTGTACAATTTAAAACAATCAACATCGACCATAATTGCCGTAAATAAAAATGATTCTCGTTCCGCCTTCTTTTTTAATTCTAGTAAGTAATGATTATATGCGCGACGGTTAAACAAATTCGTTAACGGATCTAAATTTGCCTGTAATTCTAATTTCCTATTCGCTTCCCTTAACTTTTTCGTTAACTCTCTTGTAATATGTGCTTCTTTAATAAGTTCAGATTGGAAGATTAATGAACGATGGAATGAATAATAAATTGTTCGTGAAATAAAAAAAGTAATAGAAATAAGTGTTAGTAGATAAAGCAATTGTTGGTTGAAAATAGCCGTATTATTATTTTGTAAATAAAGTCCAATAAAAAGTGTAGCACTCGATAATAAAACAGAAGTAATCAGCTGCGGGATCCTTAGGACAAAAACAGAACATGTAATTACTAATGTTAATGTATAAATCATTTGTTGATTGTAATTTACATTGTCACTGATAGTTATAAGAGCTCCTAAAAAAGTACTCATCAAAACATAAAAACTTACAAAAAAATCAACACTTTTCATATTTTGTTCGGAGATATTGATTTTTATAATATCCGTAATAATATAAACAATTGTATTGAACAAGATAAGTAGAATGTATGGAATCATTTGAAGTGATAATCCACCGTAAGGAATAATTGATTTATCTTTGAACATTGTTACAACGAATAAAAATAATATGATTATAGTAGAAACTTTGCAGATCAAGCTGATTTTTTGAATATTATGTTTTAGGATTTCAATCCTCGTTAAATATTTTTCATCAAAAATCTCACTCATAATAACAACCCTCATTTCTACAACGCAATCGAACATTTAAGAATATATAAGTTCTTAAACGCATATATTCTTAAATGGAAAATTTTAGTAAAGCACTATATATTTAAATAGATTTTACATTATATTACATAGGAAATAAATAGTTTTATTAGAATTTATAGTAAAATTTTCATTCAATATAACTATTTGACAAGGAAAATAGACTTAAATTATGTATAGTTCGATTTTACTACACGCATTCCCTCTAGATAAAATATCCTCAAGTAAAAATAACTACAAAAAAACACTCGTGTTCACACGAGTGTTTCTATTAGTTATGACAACCATTTTGGTGGTGTATTTTTGGAACAATAAATATCTCCCATATCATGATGAGTTACAAACCGATCTTCATACGTATGATAATGGAAATTATAGTAATAACCTTCTAAAGGTCGTTTTTCTGTTCTAACATGGAATCGAATCAAATCTTTTCCTGTCAATCCATCTGACAAATTAAATATTTTTTCACTATAATTGCCACTCGGTTGTTCTGTAATATTTATGTATTTGTATGATTCGTAGTTCATTTTTGCAATTGTTGTTTCAATGACTTCTTCCATTTTCGGGAAAATTGTTGATTCAAACTCATCACTAATAAAAGGTGCAATTCTTGTCCCAAATTTTAAATAGGATTGAGCTTTTGCAGCTTCAAAAATCGATTCAATAGACTGTTCATCTGTATCAGAATGATTATCATCATGTTCGGCAATACTATGTTCGGATATATCACTTTTAGAATTTTCTGATTGATCTTGATCTAATAATTCCCAAATTTCATGACTTGGTGAAATGATACCAAATGTTATGAATGCAACGAATATAACGATCATTTTCTGTAACCATTTCTTCATATACATTACCTCGAGTCTCAAATTATTCAAAAAATATACTTATTTATAATTACGATTATAACATTAAAAGGTTTCATCTTTTAATAATTCATTGTAAAATAATAGTTGGAATAATTATTTGTTTTTTATAAGGGAGGTCCACTTCTATGGAAATGTATGAAATCGCAGCAGGAATCGGTTTTGTTTTATTAATTGCTTACTTAACTTCATTATGCTTTACTTCTAATAGCTAATTTTTGAACTAATTTTAAATTTTAATGAATAAAGCAATTAGACAAGGGGTGCCTGATTTTCCAGGCACCCCTTTAGTATTCTTGAGCAACATATTAAATAAATTAAGTCTCTACCCTATCATCAGGGGAATTTTATATAAAAGAAATCATTTTTCTTATCTACCGCGGTAAAATCCCACTAAAACTTTCTTACTTAAGCAATGCAAACCCTACCTACTTTTGCATCCTTGCAAGCCTCAACTTGCTCCAGTGTGAATAAGTGTCATCAAAAACATTAGCGAAACGCCAAATTTATTTATTTGCTACCCAAAATAGCATAATTTTATTATAACATAATAAAAGATTCAAGTAAACAAATTGAATATTGAGATAATACACTATTGAATAATATTTCCCATTTCATCATAAAAAATATATTCTGATGTAGTTGATCCGATTGGATATTCGAGTACGGTCAATGAAGGAGAAGTGTTAATCTCTTTATCAAGTTGTGTTTCACCATCAATCGTCAATTTTATTTTTAGGAGAACTAAACCTACAATTAGACATTTTACTTTATATATTTTTTAAAAATTACTAATTATTTCACAGATAAGATATTCGGAGTTTAGTTAATTTTTCATACGGGAAAATCGGGAATTAGGAAAATACTGGTGCATAAATTCTTTGAATAAAGTTACCAAACGAAGGGAAGACATTTTTTTCATTTTATTAAGTCTTCTAATCATCAAATATGCAACTGTTCTATTTTTAAAAACTCAACATAAAATTTAACATATTACATGAGAAGGAGATTACTAGAATGTATTATGTTACTTTTTTTGAGAACAGAAGTTTAATTATGAGCAAATTAACTACAACGCTTCCAACAGAAAACGAAAATATTAACTTAAAAGGACGCAAAGGGACAGTTCTTAGTGTAGAGAAATTAGATGATAAACATATCAATGTTCATGTTGCACTAGAAAAGGTAATTAAGAAATCCGCTGTTCTTGAGCCTAATAAGAAACGCAAATAAGCATAGTACTATGGGGTTGTCTTTTCAATCACACCATAGTGAAATTTGGAAGTTAGCCGTACTTCCCGCTTAAATCCAAAATCATCGAAATAAGATGATTTATAATGTGCTTTCAATACTACTCTTTTTCTAGCAACTCTAATTGCTTCTTGAACCCATTCTCTTGTAAGAAGATCATGATTTCCCGCATCTCTTAAGGGTTCAAAGTTATTTGATTCTTCTATAATTTCTTCAAACATTGGATCCATATATATAACATCAATCGAACCACTTTGCTGTTTACTTAAATAATCCAAAGCTTCAGCATTGATCACTTCAATCTCTCTCATACACGATGTTAAAGGTAATTCAGAGTAATCATAATTTTTCATTCCCTGTTTTACGATGAATGCTACATTTCTGTTAGCTTCTATAGCAGTAACTTTTCCAAGATGACCAACTTGGTATGCTGCAACGATTGCATCCGAACCAAGACCCAATGTACAGTCAAGGTAAGTATCACCTTTTAAAAGATTACATGCCTCTAGAAATGGATCAATTTCACCATTGGCAATTCGTTTTAACCTAAATGCAGCAGTACCTGGATGAAAGAAGAATGGATTCTTTACATCCTTTGGATAGTATTCAAATCGATTTTTTCCTGCAACAATAATATTAGCGTTCAGTAGCTCACTCATTTTAGCTACTGAACGCTTTTTTCTTGGCTCAAAAGGAAGCCCAAGTTCGTTACATGCAAATTGTGCAAGTTTCATCGTAACGTCATCGGGTCTTCCTGCAGTTGTTACAATAGTTAGTTGGCACATACTTGTTTTAATACACCAGTTAGATGGTCTGTAATTTGTTCTACAGCATGACCTTCGATTTGATCGCGTGGAATGAAATATTCTAATTGCCCATCTTTTAATATTGCAATTGAAGGTGAACTTGGTGGGACTTCTTCAAAAAAGCCGCGCATTGCAGCCGTCGCTTCACGATCTTGACCCGCAAATACAGTTACTAGGTGATCTGGTTTCACTTCTTGAATTGATTCACGTACAGCCGGGCGAGCAAGACCTGCAGCACAGCCACATACAGAATTAATTACAACTAATGAAACACCCTTAGCAGTTGACATAAATTCATTTACTTCATCAGGAGTTGTTAGTTCTTTAAAACCTGCATCTACTAATTCTTTACGCATCGGTTGAACGATGCCTTTCATATATTCATCATATGCGTTCATCTTTTCTACCTCTTTCAAATATATTCGCACATAAAATTATATCAATGTTTACGAACGATGTACAAAAATTGAATTTCTCAATAAAACACATTATGTAATCAGAATTTAAAAAATTTAAAGGAATTTTTACAACACTAGCAAATTAATATATATAACGTCATTACGAAGGAGTAAATCTATTATGAACAAACGTCATGAAATACTTTTTAATCAAATAAAAAGCTATCGAGAACATGTATTATATTTATTAGATGAATTATCAGAACAAACAGCGGAAGAGATCCCAACTGGATATAACAATAATATTCGTTGGAACGCTGGTCACATTTATACAGACCAATATAAATGGATTGAACATTTAACTAAAGAGAAAACAGAAGTTCCTGAGGAATTTGTTACATGGTTTGGTTATGGTACATCCCCATTGAATTTTACTAAAGAAACACCAACATTAGAAGAATTAAAAGTTTTACTAAAAAATCAACCTAAAAGAATAATGGAATTGTACGGACATCGTTTAGAAGAAGAATTCCCTCCTACTGAAATGGGAATGTTTACAATTGAGCAAGTATTAATACGGACAATTTTCCATGAAGGAATGCACTTACAGAGAATCATTGATATTTTGAAACTCGTGCGTCGTTAAAATTAAAAGAAAGAACTAATTAAATCTTTAACTATAGTTATGATAGACCCTAAGAACATTGCAAAAATTCTAATTAATCCAGTCTTTAAAACGACTATGATGATAAGTAGTGTCACTAAAAGTCCATTTATTATTGGAAAAGATTTAGTTAATCCTGTTGAGACACGTAATTTAGCAAGTATATAAAGAACAATATATAGCACGATGCCGATAAGAAATATTTGTATCAATTTACACCTCAATTTAATACGACTTACTAAAGAAGAACGTTGTGTTTCATTTACACAACGTCCTTTTTATACTTCTTTTAAATAAATAACTAATTCTTGGCGATAGACTCCATCTTCTAAATAATGATCTAATGTATGAAAGTCATATTGAAAACTGCCAAATGGGAAGGTTACATTTTCACCCTTCACAGCCGCTAGAAGACCTGCGACATCAGTTGAAACCATTTCTAATATTTCTTCACCTGTTTTCGTTAATACGAATACTACATTCATGACTTCACCTACTAAAAAATGTTTAATTTTTTCTAGACTAACATAAAGCGCAGATAAATGAAAATCCCCCTTCACAATGATTTTGTTCAGGGAACCCAATCATTATAAAGGGAGTTAATTACAATTCTTTCTTAAACTGTGATGGGAGTAAAAAACTCTTCATATAAAGCTGTTAATACTTGATTTTCGACTTCTGATAATACGCCAAATACTAAACTAACTTCAGAAGAACCTTGATTGATCATTTCAATATTAGATCCTGTACGTGAAATAGCAGAAGCGGCTCTTGCAGCTAAACCAGTGTTATTTCGCATACCTTCACCAACAATGACGATCATGGAGAATCCATGACGGAAGTAAACATCATCCGCATGTAATTCTTCTTTCACTCGTTTAACAATTCGTTCTTCTGCTTCTGGTGTGATTTGATTTGAACGAATAATAACTGAAATATCATCTACTCCAGATGGTGTATGATCATAAGAAATATGTTCATCTTCAATAATATGAAGTAACTTACGACCAAATCCAATTTCACGGTTCATTAAATATTTTGATACATATAAAGTTGAGAACCCACTGTCAGCAGAAATACCAATTACCGGACGGCTACTTGAAATAGCTCGTGTTGATAATATTTTAGTTCCTGGAGCTGAAGGGTTATTTGTATTTTTTACTGTTACTGGAATACCTAATTTGAATACAGGCATAAGCGCTTCATCGTGAAATACTGAAAAGCCTGAATATGAAAGTTCACGCATTTCACGATAAGTGATTTCTTCAATTCCAACAGGTTCTTGAACAACTTTAGGATTAGCTGAAAATACACAATCTACATCAGTAAAGTTTTCGTATAATTCAGCATTTACAGCTGCAGCTAAAATAGAACCAGTAATATCTGATCCTCCACGATCAAATGTACGAAGTGTTCCATCTTTTGTATATCCAAAGAAACCAGGGAAAACAATTATTTCTTCAACATCATTCAATTTCTTTAAATTTTCATATGTCTCTGGTAACGCGTAAGTTCGTTCAGGTCGATCATTTAACACTAATCCTTCTAAAGGACTTACGTATTTTGCTTTTAAGCCAATTGTATTAAAATATGCAGCAACTAATTTTGCATTATTATCTTCGCCACTAGCTTTTAAATTATCAACAAATAAATCAATATCATTTTTATCAGAATAAACGCGTTCACGTAAATCTTGTGTAATGATATCAATAATCGAATGATCTACTCCAAGATCATCCGCAATTTCTTTAAATCGATTTATCACACTTTGAAGTTTACCTTCAACATTACCATTTTTTAGTGCTGCATTTGCAAGATCGATTAATAAATCGGTAACTTTAATGTCGTCGCCAAAGCGTTTACCCGGTGCAGATACAACAACAATTCTTCTATCGGGATTAGACTTCACAATGTTTGCCACTTTTTTTATTTGCTCAGCATTCGCAACAGAAGTACCACCAAATTTACATACTATCATTTCACCAGATCCTTACTTTTCAAAATTATTGTATTTTCGGAAAAAACATTTGACTTATCACAGTGTACAAATTTTCAGAATATACGTCAATAGTACAAAAACAAAATAATAAAAATCTTATCATATTTACACTTTTCGATTCAAGTCAGTCTATTATATGTAGGTTATTTGTACCGAATAGCATGTTTGCCTATCTAATTTTAGGATTTAACCATTAGAGTATCCTAATGACGTTCACCTATTCAAAATAAAACCGTGTACACCCCAAATGGAAAGTACACGATTTTTTATTTAAGTCACCTAAACAATCACTTGAATCCAGTTACTAATTCATAGTGATTTTATTATATATGATTTGCTCCAATTTACTAGGTTGAAAATTTTAGAAATCTGAAATAAATTATTTTAAATTTATCACTTTTAAATAACAGATGGATCTTATATCAATATCCCTGTTATTTCTTTTATTTTGAATTTGAATTCTTCCTTCACTCGTGTCAATTAATGTGCCGAATAGGAATTCATCGTCAGTTCTAACTTTTACTTCTTTTCCAATATACTTTTCCAATGCTTGATACAATGGAATTCCGAAAAATAAGTTTAGATATCCATCGTTTTTCGAAACAACTTCACCAAAGTTAAACGCCAATTCTCGTCTTGTTTCTTGATCTGCGTGGATAAATTTAGGGTCGCGTTCTTCATCATCTAATTCCATTCTTGAGATGGAGAGCAGTTTTCCATAAAGAATAAACATCGCACTCCCAATTGGATTGATTTGAATAAAATCTCGACCAGCTGTAGCTAGTTTCCCTGTTTTTTGAATTAGTTTAATTTGTTTTGTTTTATGCAGTTCCAGATCATTTGTTTTACTAGCTTTTCTCGCATTTTTTCTATATGGTTTCGTTTCAATAATTTCTTCCGTCTCATCTGTCTCATCATCTTCAATAATCATCATATTTGAATTTAGAATACCATCTGCGTCCACTAATTCGTCATCAACGGGTAATTCTAAACCACATAAGATATTAACTTTCACTCTTATCCCTTTTAAATCGAGAAAGTGTAATTGCAATTGTCGAGTATTATTGGGGTCACTTTTTGAACCTAAAGAACGTAGTAAATGATTGACTGCTCGAATACAAGTTTGCAAATCATCTAGTTCTTCTTGTGGAAATTGACTATTTGGTGAGGCGAATCGACGAGTTCTTATTTGGATTTTACAATCAAAAGGTGATCCGAATAAATTGGTCGGATGAATAGGAACAGTTTCATTACATATACAAGAATGGAGATTACAAACTCTACATCGAGTCATATAATACACCTTCATTCTTCCTCTTACTTGAGGTCCCCAATATTAATAAGCCAGTTTCTTCTTCATCTATTACTTCAAAATCATTGTAAGATGTAATTTTCTTATTATGATAATCTAATGGGGCTAGAGATTTACTTTTTCTTTTTAAAACCCTGAATATACCCCACATTCCAACTTCAATATCCCATCTGATGTTACCAGAACGATACAAGTAGTCCCCTGGTTTGTTAAACAAGCCACCAGCACCATAGTATAGATAGAAGTTATCATTTGATCCTACAGTCCTTTGTGGTGCTGCAGAAATAATTGAAGAGTTAAGATCATCTTCACCTCTTAAGAATTTGTGTCCATGAATAACAAAAGTGTGTGCTCTTGGTTTATCTGCTGGTTGAGTTAGACGAATTGTAATTGGATCTCCAGGATAAGCTAACAATACTGGTGTACTCGGATCACCAAAAGCTTTTGAGCTAAATACTTTATGAATGTCTTTGAATTTTTTTACACGATTTCTAAACGGTTCATAGCGATAGTTGAATCCCCTTGATCCTTGATCTTCAAAATCAGGTTCTTCGTCTTCTAGTTCAATCTCAATATCTTTAAATAACAATGGTTCAGGGTCAATAATCAATTTTCCATTTTTATCTAAAAGTCTGACACCATCATGCATGATGAGTGCAAATTCTCTAGTCTCAGGCAACAGAGGATTCGATATGATAACTTGTGCTCCTGTTAAAGTTTCGTTTCTTGATTTCGAATCGAGGAACTTTGAACCTCTTGGCTCTGCAATAAGCATTCCAAATGCTCCATGATGTCTATGGTTGCGAACATCCGCCATATCTACAAGATTTGCTGCACCAAAATCTCGATCGATGTACCAGCTATAGGTAATCGATTCACCAGGACCAATTGTCTGATCTTTATTAAAACCTACCGTTGCTCCATCTGAATTTCGAACATCATAAATGACTAATTGTGCATGTAATGAAATTCGGTCCGAAGTTGGGAAAAACGAATCGACAGGAACTTCAGGATAGCCATGTCGTCCTTCGTGATGGTCACTATTTCTTAATAAATTGGTCAATGTAATTTCTACATATTCACCAACATTAGCACGAATAATTAGTGGTTCAGGATTTTTATTGCCACATAAAATATCATCCACATCTTCTCTTAAAGCATAAACGATACCGTATGGGTCGTGATCACCATTTTTATTGTATTCAATACGAGCGTTTAAGGCATACACATCATATTTTCTTACTTTTGCACATTTAGGATATGAATAATGCTTTACTCTTGCCATTGGTGGTTTTTTACCAGTTCGTCTTGGTAATGGGGTATCTCGCATAGGTGGTTCATCTCTATCATTTAATGGCATTAAGTGTGGAACTCGTTTTTCATATGTTCGGAAAATCCCCCAGTTTCCTAACCATATATCATCAATTGACCCAAAATGATATAACATATCAAAGTCGCCTTTTCCTTCCATATTAAATTCAAACGTAAAGGTTTCTGCGATTGCGATATGTTGTTGTTGATCAAGTTCAGATTCTAAATCCGGTCGTTCCCTATGCCAACGTTGACGATGTAGATTAAAACTATGAGACTCTTCATGTGCTCCTTGAATCAATCGGACTCGGACTGGATCTCCATTATACGTTTCAAGTAAAGGTGTACAAGGGTCTCCATGAACCCAAGAGCTGAATACATATGCGGGATCACAATCAGGCTCTTTTAAACGAAATTGTAGTGGCTCACACCGATAATTTATACCCATTACACCTGGATCATCAGGGGAACCTGGGAATGGTGGTGGATTAAGTGGATTTCCATTTTTATCAAATAATAAAGCGAAATCATGTACAAAAAGATTAATCTCCCTGAAATTTGGGATTAACGGATTTTCAATTCTAGCTTGAGTTCCTGATAAAATCTCTTTATCTTCATAAGGACTTAAATATTTTGAGCCCCTTGGTTCAATATTTATGGCTGCGAATACACCATGTTGTTGGTGCTCATTAGCGAATAAATGATCATGCCAAAATGTACATTTCAACTCGACATCTGCATACCATACATATTCCATTGTTTCGTTGGGTGTAATACCAGAATCATAGTTCCAACCGACATTCGCTCCGTCAGAACATAAAACGTCAAATTTTACGAAATGAACGTGCATACCTACTTCATAGGTTCTATTTACTAACTGGAATGCATTTCCACCAATTGTTTCTGGAAGTTTATTTGTATATCGTAATTTTACGAGATCTCCCGCATTGGCTCGTAGAACAAATGGCTCGGGATTCTTTCTACCATTTTTAACATCTTCATAATCTTCTGCCAAAACATAAAAACGTCCTTCAGGATCGTGCCAACCTTGTTTGTTATAAACGATTGGAGCTTGCATAATGACGACATCATATTCCCGAACTGGTGCATCTATTGGAGCAGGATTTACGAAAGCAGCACCAGGAATTGGGCGTTCTGCAAAGTGGTTTTCTTCAATTTGTGTGGGTTTTCTACCGTTTTTTATTCCTAGTGGTGGACGTGGTGCCTTAAATCCAGGAATACCCGGAATAAAGTTTGGAAAGCCAGGTCTTTCAGGTGTAGGCTTTGGTGGACATGGTCGATCAGGTAGTGGTTGTAGTGCTTTTATTTGAACCCCATTTGGATAACACATACTTCCATCTTGCAATGTATCAAAGTTTCTTTGGATGCCCCACATTCCTTCACCAAAATGTGGGTAAAGATGGCAGTGAATGATTGCATCTCCAATCGCTCCATGCAAACTACCAGCACCATACATAGGAGATACCGTAAATTCTGTTTGAGGTGAAATCGCTTGAACATCCAATATTTCTGAATCCATGTCAGTATGCTCAAATAGCCATTGGTGTACATGGTAGTGGAATGAGTGAGTCTCTTTTACTCCCGCGTGTACAAGTTGTATTTTAATAGGATCTCCTACATATGCACGTAATATTGGCGTATCAGGATCACCGAATACCCATGAATCATGGTGAACTTCCTCACCTTCACAATCTGGACAAACGACTCCTTCTTGTATTAACCGCGCTCTGTTTCTCATCGGTTCAGCACGATAATTAATAAGGTGTGTTGCTTCAGGTTGTAGTGTATGCGGACTGATTGGCGCTTGACCTGTTAAATCATCAATTTCCTGTTCATCGTGGAAAAACCAGCCATACTCTCTAAATGATGGAAGTAAGGGATTGTGAATATCAGCAAAGTTACCACTATTAATAGGTTTACCAGTTTCAGGATGTGTCCACCAAGACCCTCTTGGCTCTACAAATAATGCTCCAAACAAACCATGTACATTACTGCCAAGTTCACTTGATAATGTATTACCTAAGTCTGAAAAAAAATGTATCCCTTCTGAAAACACTTTCCATTTATATAGAATTTTTTCACCTTTTTTAATGGTTGTATCACGATTTAAACCTACAAATGCACCATCTGCAGTCAACACGTCGTATTCCGCATTTTGAATATGCATACCTGTATTGAATGGGAGTTGATTCTCAAATAATATTTCAATTTCATCGCCTACACATGCTCTTATAACTAAAGGTTCAACTAAATCAACAGGTGTATAAGGATTTTTTTCGACTTGTTTTTTCACAAGACTTTCATTTTCTTTTAATACATACATCATTCCATCTGGGTCATGATCTCCAAATCTATTGACAACAATTCGAATTGGTATAGCAACAACATGATAGCTTCTAATCATGCTGATCATTCCTATTACGTATATCTGGTATTTCTGGTTGACCCGGTTTTTCTATATAAAATACTTCAATTTCATCTATATGAACTCGAAATACTTCATCATCGAGTTCATTTACATTCGTAACATCTGCTTTAATAATTAAATAATCGCCATTTACGGCTTGAATTTTTCCGATGATTAAAAATGGAAATGAGAAGATGAGAAGTAATGCTTTTCTTCCGATATTCAATCTGAATTCTTGAGTAACAACAAATTCACGAACAGCATTAATATCGGGACTTCCTATTCCATTTAAAGCCAATCTATCAAGTTCGTCTCTCACATTATTCATCCTTTCTTTATAAATTTTGCCGAATCTTTTCGATTTTCCATTTAAATAAGAGGTATTTTACGATTTGGGTCAAATGGCGTAAATACTGCAATTTTTTCTACTGGAAAACTTAAAGGTGTTGGGAATTTATAAAATGGCGCATTATGCATTTTAATAATCACTGGATATAACGTAATAAAACCATTCGTTACTTCACTCACTCTACCAGAAAAGATTGGACGAAATGTTTGACCTAAAATACTTAATTGCTTACTGTCAGTAACTAGTAAAATATCTTTTCCTAAAACTTCAAGAAATACTAGGTTTTCCTCAAGAATCGGATTTTCTTCCATCCTTTGTTCACCTCCAAAAAAATGGGTTATTATATTGTATAGACATTTAATGTGTTGGGTTAAACGAAAGCACAATTTCCAATCTTTCGAATAAATTTTTACAATATAGAAAAAGAGTTTCCTTGATGAAACCCTTGAAATTTAAGAATTCTTCATCCTCTTAGAAAATAATCGTTGCCAGAAAGATATAAATCTAGTTTGTTTCATATAGTTTATCTTTGAAATGGTTATTTCTTTTCCGTTATTCAACAACACTTTTCCTTTTTGAACATCTATAATTTTTCCACTGATTATTTTTTTCGTGTAAAAAGTTACTTTTGTTCCTTTCCAACTTTTTAAATTAGTCTCTAACAATTCCTCAAAAAATTGTTGCCGAAGTACTTCCTTTTCTGCAACTACCGATCCGAAGTTAGTTAATAATTTATTTCTAAGCTCTTGATCATAAGCAACCTGTTGATGGGTTGCAGCAACATCTGGTAAACCAAAAGGTGATTTTGCGGATTTGATTATCGGATATGGAATCCAAAATCGATCGAATAGTGTCTTCAACATAACAAAATTGCGACCAACCGTTGCTACTTTTCCAATTGTGTGTATAATTTCATCTCCATTTGTTGAATGAACTTCGACTAACTGATTCTTTTTGGATTTGAAAAATTTAAGCAATATCATTTGTTGTTTGGAACTCGGAACTTTATTTCCAAGGTTTTGTAAATTTGCATTGTGAATATATTCTTGTAACATTTTTAATTCATACATTGGTAAACCGCTTGGAGGTGAAGTAAATTTCCCCTCTTTCTGCAATTCAGGATAGATTTTTTCAAACTCACTCATATCACATCCCCTTCCTTTAACATGTCATTTGAGTTAAGTCAATTCATACAATACTTTAGAAGGAGTGAATCATTTGAGAATCTTCATCATTCTTATCTTATTAAGCTACGTTCTAGTTTGTGTGGTATCCTATATGTATTTGAGGAAAATTAGGTATCAGATTAGTTACCATTTAGGTATGAATGTTGCGATGACGAGTAGTGGAATTATAGGGATTTCAGTTGGAACTTTATTAGTCTATGGGTTCCCTGGACATTATTCAATGATAACGATATTCACAACGATTTTAGCAATTTTAATAGGAGTTATTTTTGGTGCTTTAGTTGATTACCAAACATTACTTTCCGGGGTCTCTGGCGGAATTATGTCTGGTCTAATGGGTCCTATGATTGGGATGGCTGCGGATCTTTCACTTGTAGCTTTTTGTACCCTTCTTGTATACGTTTCATTTGCATTACTATGCTTTTCTGTTCGTTCTTAAGTTTTTATGGAGTTGGACTTAAAAAGGTTAAAACGGATACTGTTATTACAATTAGGAGCATTAATGAAAAGTCGATTTTAATCCAATGGTCAACATTCGTAGTCGATTTTTTCAGTTTAAAGCGAATTATCATTGCAATTGCAACTACTAAGATTACCAATATAAGTTTTATCATTAAAAAGCGTCCCCAATTACTTTCTAATAATAGTAAACTTGGAGAATAGATTAACGTCACAAAAGTTCCTGTAATGGCCATTAGGATAAAACTAATAAATGCATGATGAGAAAATATTGGCATAAATTCTTTAACATACAATTTATGTTTCCTCCAATAAATGACCATAAATGTTAAACCACCAGCCCATAATCCAGCCGCAATGAGGTGGATACTATTAAATGTGGCTGATAAATAAGTGAAATCAAATGCACTAGCATGCCCATTTAAACTTTTACAAAACACAAGTATTGCAAGCCAACTAATATCAATCCAACGATTTTTAAATAAAACAAGAAATCCTACTAACGAAAGTACCAATGAAGTTAGCCAATAGAATCCAAAATCTGTATCAAAGGGGAAATTTGGTGTGAAGAATAATCCGTTACTTGTGAAAATATCCATTTGTATTAAAATAACAGAAATTAAACCTAGAAGATGAATCATTTGAAATACAAATCCCCATAAAATATACTTTCGCTTTATATCAACTGAATACTCTTGAACTGTTTGCCACCAAATTATCCATCCAATTAGAAGCACCAGCCCAAAATAATACATTGACTTTAAGAGATAAATGATAAGTTCTAAAGCATTAAATTTGTCGTTAGATGAGCTATTACCTAACCCTGGACCAACTGTTTCATCTGTTTTTGTTCCAACTAATATGTGGTAGTTTCCTTGAACAACGTGCCCATCATTGGATGAGATAATATAATAGTCAATTGTATATACTCCATCTTCAAGTGTGGGTAGTTGAACTGATATTTCCATCCTATCTTCACTGATTGTTGGTGAATAAAAATCTACTTCTTGATCCAGATCATTAAAAACTTTTAAAGAGAAGTTTTCTTCCACTTCACTGTTAAACCGTATTTTCACCTCTTCTGGTGATGTTTCATGCTGACTGTTTGGCATCGGTGATTGCTTGACAACAGAAGCGTGGCTCCATACAGTTTGTGAAGTTAACAAAAAGAAAACAAGAGATAAGAAAAAGGCTACTGGTATTTTTTTCATAAAAATAGCTATTATCCTTTCTTCAATTTAGTCCTATACTATTCAAATGATTGAATAAGTGTTAGGTGAATAAGGATAATAGCCTGTCTTTATTGGAAGTTTAACTAATTATTTGTTCCAAACAATGTGATCGATTTTATCTTTTAATACTGTAATGACTTTTCCATTACATTCGATATCAACGTAGTCGATGCCTAACTGGTGAGTTTTCCCAATAATACGAAAACCACCCTCGGTAACCATCTCAAAAGGATTGTTGCGGCTATTTAAAAATTTAAAGTTCATTTCATTGCCTAATCCATTTAAATTTAGATGGATATAATCATCACATCTAAAAAAATGGGTTTGATGATGACATTTACAATGTTCTTTTCTGTGATAACATCCACAATCATGTTTCCTATCGAACCAGTCGTCATGTTTTTCATGTTTGTCGTGGCATTTACAATCATGTTTCATGCCAAACCAGTCGTCATGTTTACCGTGTTTGTCGTGACATTTACATTCATGTTTCTTGTCAAACCAGTCGTCATGTTTTTCATGTTTGTCGTGGCATTTACAATCATGTTTCATGCCAAACCAGTCGTCATGTTTACCGTGTTTGTCGCGACATTTACATTCATGTTTCTTGTCAAACCAGTCGTCATGTTTACCGTGTTTGTCGTGACATTTACATTCATGTTTCTTGTCAGGTTTATCATGATGGTCATCGTGCTTCTCATGACATTTACAATCATGTTTCTTGTCGTGTTTATCATGATGGTCATCGTGCATTTCTAAACGTTTAATTAGATGCATTACGTCAAACCAATCTTCGTGTTTATCGTGACATTTACATTCATGTTTCTTGTCAAACCAGTCGTCATGTTTACCGTGTTTGTCATGACATTTGCATTCATGTTTCTTGTCAGGTTTATCATGATGGTCATCGTGCTTCTCATGACATTTGCAATCATGCTTCTTGCCAAAACAGTCATCGTGTTTATCATTTTTGAAATGACAGTTACATTTGCATTTTCGATCGTGACAATGATCTAAGTTGTGAATAAGAACTTTGCAACAGCAACAATCTTTTTTATCTTTTCTATCTTTTTTCTTGTCTTTTTTTCGTTTTTCGAAATTGCAACTTTCATCATTTAAAAAGTCGAACATAAAAAAACCTCCCTTCAGATAAGATTAATCCAATATATGCAAAGCTTCTTATCTAGAAAGAGGCAAATACACACGTTCATTTTCTTGTATTTTGGGCAAGTTTATCAAAGACAAATTCTAGATTTCCGTTTTGAAGTTTAAGTTTTGCCTTCCCTTTCTTCCCACTTTTCCAAGTAAAAAGTATATCCCGTGTTTCTTTTCCACTTAATAATTTTTTTGCGTCAGTGACCGTAATTTTCCCCTTCATTATTGATTTACTAATGCTGAACTTGCATTCTTTATTTGAACATTGGTATGCTTTAAAACCTTCAACAACGGAGCTATGACATTTCACACACTTTCCTACAATCGGTTGCTGTTTTTCTTCGACATCCATATTTATTTGAATAAAACTGGAAGTCATTTCTCTGACATATTGCAACATTTCTCTATAAAAAAGGCTTGAGCTCAAGCTACCATCAACTATATCTTTTAACTTTTTACTCCAAACCGCTGTTAATACAGGTGAAACAATATCATGTTCACCAAGGCTCACAATCAAATCGATTCCAAATTGTGTTGCAATGAATGTTTTACCTTGTCTTCCAATCATCCCTATGGAAATTAGCTTTTCAATAATTTCTGCTCTTGTTGCAGAAGTACCGATCCCTTCTGCATCCTTTAATATTTTCTGAAGCTCTTTATCTTCTACAAATCTCCCAGCATGAAACATTGCATCAAGTAATGTGCTATCCGTATAACGACTAGGTGGTTCAGTCTGTTTAGAAAGGATATTTTTATTTAATATCGGTAGTTCCATATTCAATGACAGGTTAGGTAATGGTTGTTCCTGTTTTTTTCGGTAGGATTCGTAGAGTATTGTATACCCCTTTTGGATAACCATATTGCCATTTGCTTTAAAATAATGATTGTTTGATTCCAATATTGCGGTTGTTTTATCAATTACATAAGGTGGCAAAAAAATAGACAACAATCGTTTTGAAATCAGATGATAGATTTTCAACTCATTTGCAGTTAAGCTTTTCCTTCCAATTGGAACATCCGTTACTGTAAATAGGAATAGGTAACTTTCTACTTCGGCATTATCCGTTAAGTGTACTCATTTTCCCCTCCTCCACACCGTACGTGAAAGTTTCCCCTCATACGGCGTTCCATCAAGTAATTACAAGATTGATCGGTTCAAGATTACATTG